>JAABSM010000036.1 GCA_011390365.1 Gammaproteobacteria bacterium | reverse complement strand
GTGCTGGTGAGAACACGATCCCGAAACTTGATGTCGCCCTTTTTGAACTTCACCGCCTTGGCACGCAGCATCAGGTGGGGAAAGTCCAGGTTCCACTCGTGGGGCGGCACATAGGGGCACTTGGTCATGTAGCACAGGTCGCACAGGTAGCAATGGTCCACCACCTGCCAGTAGTCCTTCTTGTCGACCCCGTCTACCTCCATGGTCTCGGATTCATCGACCAGATCGAAAAGGGAAGGGAAGGACTGGCACAGGCTCACGCAACGACGGCAGCCGTGACAGATATCGAAGACCCGCTCCATCTCCTTGAACAGGGACTCCTCGTCATAGAACTCCGGGTTCTTCCAGTCCAGCGGGTGACGTGTGGGGGCTTCGAGATTGCCTTCTTTTACCGGTGCGGCCATGGGGGCTCCTTGATGAGTGCTGAGTGCTGAGTTCTAAGTTCTGAGTGCCGAGTGCTGAGTGACCATCACGGATTGCTGAGGTGTTCCCGCTGTACTGAGTCGCCTGACAAGCGACTCAGCACTAGGTACTCAGCACTCAGTACTCAACCTAGTCGAGGCTGTCCAGCGCCTTCTGATAACGGTTGGCGTGGGAGCGCTCGGCCTTGGCGAGGGTCTCGAACCAGTCGGCGATTTCGTCGAAGCCCTCTTCACGGGCGTCTTTGGCCATGCCGGGGTACATGTCGGTGTATTCGTGGGTCTCGCCGGCGACGGCGGTCTTGAGGTTGTCGGCGGTGCTGCCGAATACCATGCCGGTGGCGGGGTCGCCGGACTCTTCCAGATACTCCAAGTGGCCGTGGGCGTGGCCGGTTTCACCTTCGGCGGTGGAGCGGAACAGGGCCGCGACGTCGGCGTAGCCTTCCACGTCCGCCTTGTTGGCGAAGTAGAGATAGCGTCGGTTGGCCTGGGATTCGCCGGCGAAGGCGTCTTTCAGATGCTGTTCGGTCTTGCTGCCTTTCAGTTCCATGTTGGTGTTACCTCTTCTGGATAAGATTGGGAGAAATATGGCCGTTTCGACCATGACTAGAGTGTAAAGCCCCTTTCCTGGTTTGTGAAACGGCTTTTTCAGATTTTTGTAATCGATAAAATCGATTAAGCGAAGATGCCGCCGGTCGTGGGGCGACCGACGGCCAGCCGCGCCCCGATCAGCTGTCGAAAGGCTCCGGTTTTGGGGTGTTTTCGTTGGAGGGCGGCAGGATCGGCATCTGGAAGCTGGGCTGATCGCCGGTCAGGCTCTTGAGGAAGGAGACGATCTGGGCGTTTTCTTCCTCGGTGAACTTCTTGCCCAGCTGGATACGGCCCATGATCTCCACCGCTTCGCCCAGGGTCTGGGCCGCGCCGTCGTGGAAGTAGGGGTAGGTCAGCTCGACGTTGCGCAGGGTCGGCACCTTGAACATGAAGCGGTCCGCGTCTTTCTTGGTGACCGCGACACGGCCCTCGGCGGGGTTGTCGGTCTGGTAGGGTTCCACTGAACCCATCTTCTGGTAGGAGTTGCCGCCAACCGCCGCGCCATTGTGGCAGGCGACGCAGCCGCTGTCCTTGAACAGCTTGTAGCCGGCCTTCTCCTTGTCGGTAAGGGCATCCTCGTCACCCATCAGCCACAGGTCGAAGGGGGAGTTGGGGGTGACCAGGGTCTTCTCGAACTCGGCGATGGCCTGGGTCACCTCGTCGATGGTGATCTTGTCGCTGCCGAAGACCAGTTCGAACTCCCGTACATAGTCGGGAATGGACTGTAGTACCTCGATCGCCAAGGTGTGGTTGGAGGCCATTTCGCCCGGGTTGGCGATGGGGCCGCCGGCCTGCTCCTTAAGGTCCGCGGCGCGGCCGTCCCAGAACTGGGCGAGATTCAGGCTGGAGTTGAGCACGGTGGGGGCGTTGATCGGTCCCTGCTGCCAGCCATGACCGATGGAGGTGGGGATGTTGTCGGTGCCGCCCATGCTCAGGTTGTGGCAGGAGTTGCAGGAGATGAAGCCGGACTTGGAGAGTCGCGGGTCGAAATAGAGTTTCTTGCCCAGTTCGACCTGGGCCAGGTTCAGCTCCTGGGCGGGGCGGATGGGCTTGATCGGCTCATCCTTCACGGCGGCCACTACGGCGACGCTCGCGGCGGCGGTGGTCAGGGCCAGGGTAATGGCAATAGCCAGTTTCTTCATTGGATCGTCTCCCGGTTGCTTGCATTTTTTGATGTTGAGGATTGGCCTAGCGATCGCTATGCCAAGGTTGGCGCCGGGAATGATAAGACTGTTTCTAAAGGCTTGGCAATCGTCAAAAGCGACGATCGGCGGGAGAGTTGACGCAGGTCAGTATCGGTGCATGTTGGAAGGTGAAAAAGTGTGATCCACGTCCTTTGGTTGCGATTTTTCGTTGCCGGCGCGCGCTACTCCAGTACCGCCCGCTCCCCATCGAACACCACCACCTCTTGCAGGGTACTGAGCAGGGCGATCTCCTCCCCCGGCTGGTAGGCGAAGTGGCTGGGGGCCAGGCACTGGATGCGGTTGCCATCCGCCAATTCCACGTTGTACAGATACTCCGCGCCGCGAAAGCGTCGCTCCACCACCTTGCCGCGCAGCGTCCCCTCCTCGCTGGGCAGGAAGTCGTCGGGACGCAGCAGCACTTCGACCCGCCGCCCCATCTGGCCGCATTGGTCCACTGGGCAGGTGATGCCGCTGGCGGACTCCGGGTGGATACCGTCGACCTTGCGCGCGAAGCAGCCGAAGGGGGTGCGCACCTGTTGGCCCTCCAGCAGCTCGCCGGGCAGGAAACGGCTGTGGCCGATGAATTCGGCGACGAAGCGGTGGCTGGGGGCGTGGTAGATGCGGTAGGGGGTGTCCCATTGCAGCAGCCGCCCCTGATGCAGCAGGCCGACATGATCGGCGATGCCCAGCGCCTCGCCCTGGTCGTGGGTCACCATCAGCCCGGTCATCTCCTCCTTTTGCAGCCAGCCGCGTACGTCCAGGGCGAGCTGCTCCCGCAGTTCCGCGTCGAGGCTGGAGAAGGGTTCGTCCAGCAGCAGGATCTCCGGCTTGGGGGCCAGCGCCCGCGCCAGGGCGATGCGCTGCTGCTGCCCGCCGGAGAGCTGATGGGGATGGGCGTTGGCGCGATCCGCCAGGCCCACCAGCCGCAACAGCTCTTCGACCCGGGTGCGGCGTTTGCCGCTGCTCCAGCCGCGCAGGCCGAAGGCGACGTTATCCTCGATGCTGAGGTGGGGGAAGAGGGCGAAGTCCTGAAATACCATGCCGATGCGGCGACGCTCCGGCGGCAGGGTCTTGCCGGGGCGGCTGATCTCCCGTCCGCCGAGGCGGATCGACCCCTCGCGCACCGGCTCGAAACCGGCGATGGCGCGCAGCAGGGTCGACTTGCCGCAGCCGCTGGGGCCGATCAGGCAACCCAGCTTGCCCGCTTCGAGGTCCATGTCCAGATACTGAATGACGATATTCTCGGCGTAGGCCACCGAGACCTGCTGGACTTCAAGTTGCGACATTCTGGCTCTCCCGGGAGCGGCTGATGGACAGGCTGAGGATGAGGATGGGGATCAGGCCGGCGACCACGATCGCCAGCGCCGGCGGCGCGGCGTCGGCCAGCCGCTCGTCCGACGCCAGCTCATAGGCGCGTACCGCCAATGTGTTGAAGTTGAAGGGGCGCAGGATGAGGGTCGCCGGCAGCTCCTTGAGCACGTCCACGAACACCAATAGCAAGGCGGTGAACAGGGATCCGCGCAGCAGCGGCAGGTGGATGCGGCGCAGCACCTCGCCCGGCCCCAGCCCCAGGCTGCGCGCGGCTTGTTCTTGAGACGGACGAATCTTGAGCAGCCCCGCCTCGATGCCGTTGATCGCCACCGCTAGAAAGCGCACCAGATAGCCGAACAGCAGCGCGAAAAGGGTCCCGGACAGCAACAGTCCGGTCGAGATGCCGAAGTATTGGCGAAACCAACCGTCCACCGCATTGTCCAGCCACGCCAGCGGGATCATCACCCCCACCGCGATCACCGCGCCGGGGATGGCGTAGCCCATGGAGGCGGTGCGTACCGCGGCGCGCGCGCCGGGGGTGGGGCGCAGGCGCTTGGCGTAGGCCATGAAAAGGGCGATCGCTACCGCGAGCAGCGCCGCCGCCAGGGCCAGGCCGATGCTGTGGCCGAGCAGGCGCAGGAAGGCATCATCCACCAGGGTATCGAGGCGCTCCCAGCTCCACACGCCCAGCTGCGCCGCCGGGATCAGAAAGCCGAACAGCAGCGGTGTCAGGCAGGCGGCGAAGGCCCCCACCGCCTTCCAGCCGCGCAGCGGGTAGCGGGCCAGGGCGCCATGACGATTGCCGCTCTGGTGATAGCGGGCCTTGCGTCGCGACCAGCGCTCCAGCGCCAGCAGCAGAAACACCGCCCCCAGCAGCAGCGCCGAGAGCTGGGCCGCCGCCGCCACCTCGCCCAGGCCGAACCAGGTGCGAAAGATGCCGGTGGTGAAGGTCTGCACTCCAAAGTACTGCACCGTGCCGAAATCGGCCAGGGTCTCCATCAGCACCAGCGCCAGCCCCGCCGCCGCCGCCGGTCGCGCCAGCGGCAGCGCGACCCTGAAAAAGGTATTCCAGGGACCGCGCCCGAGGCTGCGACTCACCTCCAGCACGCACATCGACTGCTCCAGAAAGGCGGCGCGGGTGAGCAGATAGACATAGGGATAGAGCACCAGCGCCAGCATCGTCATGGCACCACCGAGGGAGCGGATATTGGGAAACCAGTAGTCGGCGAAGCCCCAGCCGAAGAGTTCTCTGAGACCGCTCTGCACCGGCCCCGCGACATCCAAAAGCCCGGTGTAGGTGTAGGCGATGATGTAACCGGGCAGGGCCAGCGGCAACAACAATGCCCACTCGAACACCCGCCGCCCCGGGAACTGGCACATGGTGGTCAGCCAGGCCCCGCTGATCCCCAACACCGCCGCCCCCGTTCCTACCCCAAGCATCAGCCACAGGGAGTTGACCACATACTCTTCGAGGACGGTATCGACCAGATGGGACCACACCCCCCCGCTCGGCGAGAAGAGAAAGCCGACGATGGTCAGCAGGGGCAGAGAAAGCAACAGCGCGATGGTGATCGCGCCGCTGCTCCAGGGGGAGAAGGGTTTCATGTTTGATTTGCTATCTGAACCGCGGATTAACGCCGATTAAAGCAGATTTTTGTAAGGTTGCGATACAGGCTAGTGGTCATGAAAGTCGCATTATGCCTCAGTCGCGTAGCCCGGATGAAGCCGTGCGGGAATCCGGGCTACGCTGCTGAAGATTGCACCACAGAGCGCACACAATGTCATTAACTTAAGCGCCACGCCAGGTTCCCGCCCTTGATGCGCCTTACTCCGGGGCAGCCTGGAAATCGCTGGGCCGGCATAGGATGTGCCGAATAAAAAGCCTTGTCGCTCGGTCGACGGCACATCCTATGAAGAACCAAAAACGCTCGGCGCACCCACGAAATGAGGCGCATCATTCCCGGAAAATGCCATGGTGGCTTAAGTTAATGACATTGAGAGCGCACAGAGGGAGATGCGCTGTGTCTTCCTGAGAATGCCGGTTCACTCATCCAACTATCGCTGTGCCCTCCGTGTTCTCTGTGGTGATTATCCCCTTACCGCCAGCCGGCGCGATCCATCAGGCGTACCGCCTCGTCATTGAGCTCGCCGAGCTTGTCCATGGCCAGGTCATCGGCCTTGAACTCGCCCCAGGACTTGAGGAGATCGCTGATCCCCACGCCCGCCTTGACCGGGTACTCGGAGTTCTCTTCAGCATACCACTTCTGCGCCTCGTCGCTGACCAGAAACTCCAGCAGCTTGATCGCGTTCTCCTTGTTCTTGGCCGCCTTCACCACCCCCGCGCCGCTGACGTTGACGTGGGCGCCGGTGCTCTCCTGATTGGGCCAGATCACCTTCACCTCCTGGGCCATGGCGCGCTGGGTCTCGTCGCTGCCGGTGAGCATGCCGCCCAGATAGTAGGTGTTGGCGACGGCGATGTCACACTGCCCCACCGCGACCCCCTTGATCTGATCCCGATCGCCGCCGGCGGGCGGGCGCGCGAAGTTCTCGACAAGCCCCTTGGCCCAGGCCTCGGTCTGCTCTTCGCCCTGATGGGCAATCATGGAGGCGATCAGCGACTGGTTGTAGATGTTGTTGGAGGAGCGGATGCAGATGCGCCCCTTCCACTCCTCATTGGCCAGATCCTGGTAGCTTTTGAGCTTGCTCTCGTCGACCCGATCCGGGGCGATCATCATCACCCGCGCCCGCACCGACAGCCCGTACCACTGATCATCCGCATCCCGATACTGCTCGGGCACGGCGGCGTCGAGGGCCGCGGACGCGACCGGTTGCAGCACCCCCGCCTCCTTGGCGCGGTGCAGGCGACCGGCGTCGGTGGTGATCAGAAGATCCGCGGGGGTATTATCCCCCTCGCTGGTCAGGCGCTGCAACAGGGCGTCCGCCTTGCCGGTCACCAGGTTGACCGTCACCCCGGTCCTCTCGGTGAATTGGTCCAGCAGTGGCTTGATCAAGGCCTCCTTGCGCGCCGAGTAGAGGTTGACCTCCGCCGCCTGGAGGATGCCGGGGGCGAGATAGATGGCGCTGAGGAGGAGGGTGGTTTTGAAGTAGGGTTTCATGGGTTTTCGACCTCGTACGGTTTTCGTTGAATCGTGATAAAGGAATTGATAATCGTTATCGTTTGCGTATCATCCGGGTTCGCATGGGTCTTGTCAAGTGTTTGCTAATGCTTGCGGATTGCCATGACCTGAATCGAAGCGTATCGTAACCCCGACGGCGGACCTCCAAGTTGGCCGAAGCAGCACGCCTGCCAGGCCTCTTCGGGGCTACCCCGAGGAATCGAAGCGAGTAGACCACCAGGTCGCGTGAACGCATCCGCACCCAAGTGCGGATCAGTTCACGCCGGACGAGACGGGTTGGAGGTATCGCCGTCTTTCGCGCTTGCAAAGCGCTCCCACAAATCCAGGCCATGTGATCACTGCTCCGTCCTCGGCGGATTTTCCTATTCCCCCATCATGAGCAAAAAGCAGCAAACCGCCCAGGCCATTGCCCACATCCTGCTCTCCGGCGAGTGGCAGCGGCGGGCGATGGTCGAGCGGCTGGAATCCGCGCTAGAAGGGGATCGGCGCTGGCTGCAACCGCTGATCCACCGCGTCTGGAGCCAGTTCGGCGACTTTCGCCGCCCGCCCTCGCGGCAACTGGCGCGAATGATCTTCGAAGACGCCGGCTTCAGCCGCGCCTGGGAGGTGCAAGTCACCCGCCCGCGCATCGTCCGCTACCCCCTCGAACCCCAGAGCATGGAAGCGCCGCTCCCGGCGCTCGCCCACTGCGCCCTGCCAATCCTCCACACCCCGCAAGACCTGGCCGACCTCCTCGGCCTGTCGATGGGGCAGCTACTATGGTTCGCCGATCCCGAGGGCCGTCTGCGCCGGATCACGCACGGCCCCCTGTGCCACTATCGCTATCTCTTCGCCGCCAAATCCGACGGCGAGCTGCGCCTGCTCGAAGCGCCTCGCCCACGACTCAAGCGGATCCAGCGGCGGCTCCTCGACGAATTGCTGGCGCAAGTACCGGTCCACCCCGCGGCCCACGGCTTCGTCGCCGGTTGTTCCTGCCGTACCGCCGCGCTCCCTCACATCGGTCAGGAATCCCTCATTCGCATGGACCTGCAAGCCTTCTTTCCCTCCATCGGCGGCGGACGACTTCTCGCCCTGTTTCGCGCCCTGGGCTACCCCGAACCAGTGGCGATCCTGCTGCGCGGCCTGTGCGCCCATCGCGCGCCCCCGGCGCTGGTCAATGGCGAATCCGCACGGCGCGGTCTGCCCTGGGCGACCCGCAACCGGCTGATGGCCCTGCACCTGCCTCAAGGCGCTCCCACCTCCCCGGCCCTCGCCAACCTCTGCGCCTGGCGACTCGATTGCCGTCTTGCCGCGCTGGCGGAGCGGATGGACCTCAACTACACCCGCTATGCCGACGATATGGCCTTCTCCGGCAGGCGCATGGCAAACGGCGAGTTTCAGCGCCTTCGGGTGCTGATCCAGCGCATCGTCCTCGAAGAGGGCTTCGCCCTCAACCAGCGCAAGAGCCGCCACACCGGCCAGGGCGGCCAACAACGGCTGCTCGGCATGGTCGTCAACCAACGACCCAACATTCCCCGCCGAACCTTCGACCAACTCAAGGCGATCCTCACCAACTGCGTGCGCCATGGCCCGGCAAGCCAGAACCGCCAACACCACCCCGACTTTCGCGCCCACCTGCTCGGCAGGATCGCCCATGTGCGCTCGATCAATGACACAAAGGGCGAGAACCTGATGACCCTGTTTCGTGAGATCCGTTGGTGACGCGTAAAAGATTACCTGGTTCCGTGGTTCCGCCACGGAATCCCGTCTTGGCGGCTCTCTGCCGCTACCTATGGTCAGACGCAGAGAAACCTGATGCCCCGCTCCAAGAGACGGGCGGCAGCGCGGGTGCGTTAGCGTGCAGTGCGTCAGGCGCGCAACCACCAGGCTCGAACCCATCTCCGATCCTGCCGCGCGCCGTGAGATGCACCACCGCCGATGGTTGGGTTTCCGTGCATGGTGCGTTACGCTTCGCGGGGTTTATTTCCAACGGCGAAGGGTCAAGGCGGTATCTGGCTGAAAACCCTCCGTGTGCTCTGTGTCTCATCACCATTTCCACGAAAGCGGGTAGGGTGGGCCGGCATTGGCGCGTCAAGCCGCGCGCTCCGCGGTTTCGTGGTTTCAGCAGAGGCCGTTGCCGCGCAGGGTGGCGCCGCAGAGTTTGTAGAGGATGCGCGCGCCGACGTTGGCGTCCCACTCGTCGTTGTCGGCGGGGGCGACTTCGCAGAGGTCGAAGCCGATGATGCGGCGACCGCTGGCGGCGAGTTGTTCGAGCAGGTAGCCGGCTTCGTCGAAGCTGAGGCCGCCGGGGACGGGGGTGCCGGTGTGGGGGCAGTAGGGCGGGTCGAGGCCGTCGATGTCGAAGGAGATATAGACCTTCTCGGGCAGGGATTGGATGATGTCCTGGGCGATGGCGTGGAAGGTTTCGCCGACGGCCTTGCGGCGGAAGAGGTCGGCGGCGTAGAAGGTGCGGTTGCGCTCGTCCAGGGCGCGGGCGTACTCCGCCTCTTCCCGGGAGTAGTCGCGAATGGCGACCTGGGTCAGGCGGATGACCTGGGGGATCCGCGCCATGACGTTGCGAAAGATGGAGGCGTGGGACCAGGTGAAGCCTTCGAAGGCGTGGCGCAGGTCGTGGTGGGCGTCGATGTGGAGTACGCCGAAGCCGTCGGGGTGGCGCTGGGCGAGGGCCTGGATCAGGCCGAAGGGGCAGGAGTGGTCGCCGCCGACCAGGCCGATCAGGCGGTTTTGTTCAAGCAATGCCTCGGCGGCGCTTCGGACCCGTTGGTTGACCTCCGCGCCGATGGCGTTGACCCGGTCCAGCGCCGCTGGCGGTGGCTTGCCGGTTTCCAGTGCCGCGACGACCTCCTGCACCAGCGGGATGGCCTGGCGGTTGAGGGCCTCGATGCCGTCGATGGGGGGCAGGTCGACGATGCCGGCGTGGTAGGGCTGGCCGAAGGCGGGGTCTTCCAGGTCCAGTTGGTGGCTGGCGAGGCGGATCGCCTCGGGGCCGCGAGCGGTGCCGCGACCATAGGAGACGGTGGCCTCCCAGGGCACGGGCAGCAGCAGCAGGGCGGCCTGTGCCGGGTCGAGGCGGGAGCCGAGAAAGCCGGCGTCGGCGGCGGGGGGCAGGCCCAGTTCCAGTTCGGCGATGGTTTGTTCCAGGTCCATGATGTCGAAGATTTCCTGTTTAGCCACAGAGACACAGAGGTCACAGAGGGATAGCACGGCGTTGTAGGTGCCTAACTCCCGATAAGCTGGTCACGAATAGCCGGATAGCGGATTGAAAATACTCTGTGTGCTCCGTGCCTCTGTGGCGAACCACTGTTTAACAGACGGGGCTTCAGCATTGCTCCCACGGCAGGCCGTGAAACCGCCAGCCGCCGACGCTGCTGCGCTGGTGGTGTTCGTTGAGTTCCCCTTCGAAGCCCTCGTCGACGTGCATGACCCGTTTCAGGCCCGCCTCCAGCAGCTTGCGTCCCGCCTCCAGGGAGCGTTTGCCGCTGCGGCAGATGAGGATGATCGCCGGGCAGCCCTGCTCCTGCTCGCACACTGCGCCGCCCAGCAGCAGCTTGCGCACGTCGGCGACGAAGTTGGGGTTTTCGACCCAGTCCGGTTCGTCGATCCAGGGGATGTGGATCGCCCCCGTCGGGTGGCCGACGAAGAGGAACTCCATGCTGGAGCGGATATCGATGAGCAGGGTGCGCGGGTCATCCTGCACCAGTTGCCAAGCGGCCTGGGGGGTGATGTGGGCGGGTTCGTTTTTCATGCTTCGCCGATCTCCTTGCGGATGGTGGTGAGTGCCTGGGCCGGGTCTTCGGCGGCGGTGATGGGGCGGCCGATTACCAGATAGTCGGAGCCCCAGGCCAGGGCGTCGGACGGGGTGGCGATGCGTTGTTGGTCATTGGTCGCGGAGCCGGCGGGGCGCACGCCGGGGGTGACCAGCAGAAAGCGGTCGTTTGTCGCGGCGCGTACCTGCGAGGCCTCGCGGGGGGAGCAGACCACCCCGTCCATGCCGGAGTCGGCGGCCAGTCGCGCGAGGCGCTGCACGTTGTCACTGGGTTCGCCGCTCAGGCCGGTCTCGGCGATGTCTTCCCGCGACAGGCTGGTGAGGATGGTGACGGCGATCAGCAGCGGCGGCGCGGCGAGCGCGTCGAGCCGCTCGCGGGCGGTCGCCATCATCTTGCGACCGCCGCCGGCGTGGAGGTTGATCATCCACACCCCCAGATCCGCGGCGGCGGCGCAGGCGGCGGCGGTGGTGTTGGGGATGTCGTGAAATTTCAGATCGAGAAAGAGATCAAAACCCCGCCTGGTGATCTCCTCTACCAGCGGCGGGCCGTAGCGGGTGAACATCTCCTTGCCGATCTTGACGCGGCAGGCGGCGGGGTCGAGACGCTCGATCAACTCCAGCGCCGGACGGCGGTCGGGGAAGTCGAGGGCGACGATGATGCGGGGGGATCGCGGGGTCGATTGGGGCATCCGAAATCTCTCTGGTGGTGTTGTTTTGGGCCTGAATCTATTTAACCGCGGATTAACGCCGATCAACGCAGATTTATCAAGGGGGGATTTTATCGAGGCCGGTGATGGGGCCAAGATATCGCCATTGTTCGGGAAATCCCCCCCCTAAACACTCAACTTTTTTTCGAAAGGGGTGGGCTGGTTTGGGCGCCTTGTTCTCTTAGCGTGCGCTTTTCGCGGCTTGACGAGTTGATCCCCTCCCTTTTCTTGCGGTAGCCCCGTCCGCCGGTGGGAGCGGTTTGCAACCGCGAATGGCGCCCGGTCGAAGCCTCGTCATCGCGGATGCAATCCGTTCCCACTATGCCATGTAGGGTGGATAAGCGACAGCGCATCCACCAGAACGGAGGCACGGGGCGTCGGATGCGCTATCGCTTATCCGACCTACGTATGCGGGAGGCTATTTTCCAGCTCCTAATTTCTAACTTCATCAAGCCGGCTTGATGCTATGCCAGTTCTTGCACCCCGGGCATTGCCAGTGCAGCTCCTTGGCGGTGAAGCCGCAGCGACCGCATTGGTAGCCGGCGCGACGTTCGAGCAGTTGGGCGATGAGGGGGCGAATGACCCGCAGGGTGCCGGAGTGGTCGCCCTTGCTGGTGGCGGTCTTGAGGTCGAGGGCGATGAGGCGCTCGATCCCTTCCAGGCTGGCGTGTTGTTGCAAGTGGGTGCTGAGGAAGGAGAGGGCGATTTCGTCTCCCTCCTGGTTCTGGATCAGGTCGGTGAGGGCGAGGAGTTCGGCGCGGCCGCGGCGCTTTTCGAAGATGCGCTGCAACTCGCTGCGCAGCTTGGCCTCGCTGGCGTCGCGCTGGTGGCACTTGATCAGGTAGGGCAGCACCACCGGGAAGAAGGCGTAGTCCAGGTGTTCGACGCGAATCAGGGTCTCCGCCGCCTTGCGCCACTCCTTCTGGTCCATCTCGATGCGTCCGAGCAGGATGTTGGCGCGCACGCAGCCCTCGTTACACAGACGCGCCCGGTTGAGGTGCTCGACGGCGCTCTCGATCTCGCCGCCAGCGCGCGCCAGCTCGGCCTTTTCGCAGTGGTAGTGGGCGCGTTCGGTACGTAGTTGCAGGCCGGCGATGGACTCCAGCTTGCGCGCCGTCTCCAGGCACTTGTCCCACTCCTTCTCCTGTTCGTAGATGGCGCGCAGGCTCTGTAGCGCCTGTTCGCAGTGGAAGCCGCTCTCCACCAGTTCGTCGAGGAGGTTTTCGGCGCGATCGAAGAGTCCCGCGCGCATGTAGTCCTGGCCCAGCTCCAGCAGCGACAGGGCGCGTTGCTCCGGCGACAGGCTGTCGCGGGAGATCAGGTTCTGGTGGACCCGAATCGCCCGGTCCACCTCGCCGCGACGACGAAACAGGTTGCCCAGCGCCAGGTGGGTCTCCACCGTCTCGCTGTCCACCTCGACCATCTTGACGAAGACGTCGATGGCCTTGTCCGGCTGTTCATTGAGAACGTAATTGAGCCCCTTGAAGTAGTCCGGGGTGCGACCGTTGTGGGACTGGCATGGCTCCGGGCCCTTGGCCGCGCTGCGCCGCGCCGCGATCCAGCCGGAGGCGGCGGCTACCGGTAGCAAGAGCAGGAGCCATTCGGTCATCAACGCAACCCCAACACGTCCTGCATGTCGTACAGCCCCTTGCCCTTCTCGGCGATCCAGCCCGAGGCGCGCGCCGCGCCGTTGGCGAAGGTCATGCGGCTGGAGGCCTTGTGGGTGATCTCCACCCGCTCGCCGAGGGCGGCGAACATCACCGTGTGTTCGCCGACGATGTCGCCGGCGCGAATCGTCTCGAAGCCGATGGTCTGGCGATCCCGCTCGCCGGTCACACCCTCGCGACCGTAGACGGCGCACTCCTTGAGATCCCGCCCCAGGGCGTCGGCGACCACCTCGCCCATGCGCAACGCCGTACCCGAGGGGGCGTCCACCTTGTGGCGATGGTGGGCCTCGATCACCTCGATGTCGACGCCATCGCCGAGCACCCTCGCGGCGATGTCCAGCAGCTTGAAGCAGAGGTTGACGCCGACGCTCATGTTGGGGGCGAAGACGATGCCGATCCGGTCCGCGCCGTCCTTGAGGGCCTGTTTCTGGGCGTCATCCAGGCCAGTGGTGCCGATCACCATGTGCTTGCCGTGGGCCAGACACACCTCCAGGTGGGCCATGGTGGCCGCCGGCGCGGTAAAGTCGATGATCACGTCGAAGTCGTTCACCACCTCGGCGAGGGAGGCGACCAGCTTGACGTCGAGCTTGCCGACACCCGCCACCTCGCCGGCATCGCCGCCGAGCAGGCTGCTCTCCGCTCGTTCGGTGGCCGCGCCAAGCTCCATGCCGTCGGCGTCGCGCACCGCCTGAATCAGCGCCCGGCCCATGCGACCGGCGGCGCCCGCTACTGCAATCTTGATCATGCTCTCTGTCTCTATCTTGCGAAGTTGGAAAAGGATCGATCCGCGGCGCGGATGAAAGGATGGTATGGTATCGCCTTGGTGGTTCCATTGCCATGATTGGCGGGATCGCTGGTGCTCTGCCCATGAATCCGATAACCCCTAATTGACTGTAAAAAAGACGAGATCGGCAATCGATATGACGCGAAGATACGACAAGCGGTCCCTCATCCTCCCGCTGGCGCTGTTTCTGGTGCTGTTGATGGGTGTTGCGTCCATCCTCCTGGGCGAGAACTTTCGTCAAGTCGGCGGCAGTGATGTCTATCGCATGGCCCAGCCCGACGCCGAGGCGCTGGCGCGCATCACCGAGCGATACGGCATCGTGTCGCTGCTCAACCTGCGCGGCGCCAATCCGGATAAGGCCTGGTATCGGCAAGAGACCGAAGCGGCGAAGCGCCTGGGGCTCGAGATGCGGGATATCCCCTTGAGCTCCCGCGAGCTGCCGGATTTCCGAACCATGGCAAGGCTGGTGGAGAGCCTGACGGGGATGCCGCGTCCGCTGCTGGTGCACTGCCAGCACGGGCGGGATCGCTCCGGGCTGGCGGCGATCATCCTCCGTCTGCTTGCCGCGGACGGAACGCTGGAGCAGGCGTGGGCGGAGGTCTCGATCTGGCGCGGGGTGATTCATTCCGACAGCGTCGGGCGGCGGTTTCTCGCCCAGTACCAGAGGTGGTTGGCGGCGAAGGGGCGGGGCCACGACGCCGCGACCTTCCGGGCGTTCCTGGAGCAGGGCTACCGGGACCCGGATCACAACCTCTGGATCGTTGTAGATCGCATCAACGAGGAGCGCTATCGGGGCCAGGGCGAGCGGCCGTTAACCCTGGATCGGGACCTACCCTGGCTCCAGCTCAGCGGTTGGGCCTTTGACCCCATCGCCGACAACCCGCCAAAAGGGGTCGAGATCCTGTGGGGCGAGCACTCCCTGGGGCACGCCGAGATGGGGGTGATCCGGCGGGATGTGGTCCATGCCTACAACGCACCACCCATGGAGGGATCCGGTTGGCGGCTTCGGGCCGGTCTCGATGGCGAGTTGGCCGGGTGCGAGGATCTCTACCTGCGCCTGACCCGCGCCGATGGCGAGGTCATTCGCTCGTCGTCGAAGGCGCGGATCTGCTTTGATTAAGGGGCAGTGCCATCAGGATAAACAGAAACAGGGGAAAGACCGTTGCGCTCAGATGCACCCGAAACATGCTGTTGGAGAGGCAGAAGATGGCGAAACCGATCACCCACAGCATGCCCGCCATTGACAGATTGGGCGTCTGGCGGTAGTGGGCGACAAGGATGGGCAGCGGGTAGAGGAGCAGCAACAGTAGCGTCAGCAGACCCAGCACGCCCAGCTCGCAGGCCAGCCCCAGGTAGGAGTTGTGGATGGTGAGAAAGTGGTCGAGCTGGGGATCGATCAGGCCCTGCTGGATCAGCCCGTTGAGGTGTTCGTTGAACCGGTCCAGGCCGATGCCGAGCCAGGGAGATTCGAAGAAGAGCATCGCCGCCGCCCGCCAGATCTCCAGCCGCTTGCCGATGGAGCCGGTGACGTCGCCCTCCAGATAGGCGGAAAACTCCACCGCCGCAAGCTGAAGGCGACTGGAGATGATGGCGTGGGTGAGGAGCTGATCCACCATTACCGCGACCACCGTGACCAGCGCCAATCCCGCCAGGATCGCCGGCCAGGCCCGGCGGTGGAGGATGAGGTAGGCGGCCAGCGCCGGCAGAATCACCAGCCAACCCCCGCGTGCGCCCGAAAGCAGAGACGCCAGCAGACCGCACAGCAGCGCGAGGATGAAAAACGTGGCCATCGGCTTGCGCGGTTTCAAGGTGGGCCAGAGCAGGCCGAGAACGATCGCCATGGCGATGGCCAGATTGCCGAAGGTGATGGCGTTGGTGGCGAACCCCTGTGCCCGATCCATATCCAACACAAGCACCTGATAGAGCCCCAGCGCCCCCGCGCCGATACAGCCCGCCGCCAGCCCGTAGATGAAAAACGCCCTGTTCAGTGGAAGGCCGCGCAGCAACCAGTAGACGGGGATCATCAACAGAAAGCGACTGAAGGTGTCGAAGCGGCTGATTTCGAGCTGGTGTACCAGGATCGAGAGCAGCGCCGTCAGCGAAAAGGCGGCGACGATCCCCAGATAGATCACCTCGTCGCGGGCCAGCCGGGTTCGGGGTAGCCAGGGCAGCGCCGCCAACGCGGTGAGCAGCAGCAGCGCAGCGGCGATGTCGACGCCGTCATCGGTGGTCAGGGCGACACTGGGGGCGACGAATAGCAGCAGATTTACCCATTGGGTCAGCAGGGACTGGCTGGCGGCTGCTGGCGTGGCCTTGGGAGGCGATCGCAGGGACAAGGGTATGATCCTAGAAAACGTCGTTAACCACAGAGACACAGAGCCCACGGAGAGTTTGCAGTGGGCTAGAGTGGTGCTCTTGAGAACCTTGACGGTGATTCGATGGTGGAGTGGCGCTCATTATTCTTGTCTGTGATCTTTGTGCCTCTGTGGCTTCAATCAACGGGTTCAGGATGACGAAGGTTGTCGTTAACACGAATGGCGGCCTCGAAAAAACGAAACATGAATCGAACTCAGGACTGCCAGTCCTGCGAGGACTGGCAGTCCTTCGGTGATCCATCGTATAGCTCGGCGACATCAGTCTTGGTAATGATCTCCCCGGGCAGGCGACTGTTCGGCGTGGCGTTGAGCAACTCGATCCCCCTCTGGTAGCACACCTCTCTGGCGAGCTGGAAGCTTGGCTCGATGCGGCTTTCGTAGTCCAGATCCAGCCAGCAGGGCAGGGCGGTCTCTTGGTTTTCATAAAAGCGGGTCTTGGGGCCGCCGGCGGAGAGGTCGAAACCAAGCAGACGAATCCTCTTCGCCCCCATGAAGCAGAGTACCTGAAGCGCGGCGTAGGCGACGGTACCGCCGTCGTAGAAGGCGATATCCGGGCGCAGGCTGAAGCCGGTCGCCGCTTGCGGGTCGAGGGTGATGAAACCCTCGCCGAGCTCGGCGGGGTTCAGGGAGGCCCGGCCATAAGGGCGCGTCACCTCTTCCACCAGATAGACCTCGGCACTGGCGAGGATCCCGGGATCGATGCGGCAGATGGCGTGAATCACCCGAAAGGTGAAAAAGCAACGGCAGCCCGCCTCCATCGCCGTTCGGACCATGGCGAAACGATTCTCCACGAAGTTGATGTCGATCGCCATGAAGGCGTGAAAACGGACCCCCGCGGTCTCTTGCAGGGCGATCGCCCCGTTGAGGGCGAGATACTCCCCCGCCGGCAGCCGCGAGAAGTCGACCTCGCTGATCGACGGGCCCGCGCCGACGATCCAGGCATCCCCCGGGCAGTCCCCCTTCAGGCCCGCCAGGCTGCGCGCCTCACCGTAGCGACGCCCACGCCAGGAGATGAGGTAGGCCCCGTCTTCCTGCCGCTCCATGCGGAAAAACGGCGAGATGCCCGCCATGTGGCGCAGCTCGGCGGGAAGGGTCAGCTTGCGAAACTTGCGAACGACGAAGCTGATCAGCCTTTCCCGGAGATTCATTCACAAGTTCCCAAACGGAAGGTAGCGTTGCGCCCTCACCCCAGCCCCTCTCCCCCGGGAGAGGGGCTTTTGCGGCATCGGTCCGCGGGAGAGGGGGGCGGCTAACGGTTCCGGAGTGCTTGCCACAACAGGAGAGGCCGTCCTTGATGGACTGCCTCTCCTCAGTGCGCTTTCATTGACGACTGGATTCTACACCCAAACGGACGACCGCCCAAATGGGCATGGAGTCATCCCTGTTCAATCAATTCGCACAGCAGCGCCTCGTCGCCCTTGCTCGTGCCGGTCAGTCGGAGTGCTTCGTCGCGCAGGGTGATGCCATCGCCCCCGTGCAGAGTTTGGCCATTGACCGTCTGTTCGTCTCCTTGCCTGGTGATGTGATGCTTTTCAACTAATAATGATCTGGTCCATCCTGTCTAACGGTCATGGAGTGATGCACCACCCCGGGAAATGAATCAGCCCAAGGAGTGGCAGTCCTTCAAGGACTGCCACTCCTCGATAGATTCACAGTAAAGTTCTTCGATTCAAACCTCGATCGGCACGAACCGCACCTTGGCCTTTTCCGGCTCCCGATAAGACGCGCTCTGGGCACGTCCTTCGGTGAGCCAGCTGCGCAGGCGGGCGATGGTTTCGCGCTGGGAGCGGCTGAGGGGGACCTGCTTTTTGAGGGCGGCAACCACATCGCTGGTCTCGATCTCGCGACCCTCACCGTCGTTGAAGGCGATGAACATGGCGTCGATCACCGCCTGTTCGATCTCCGCCCCCACATAGCCCTCGGAGAAGGCGGCTAGCTCTTCCAGGTCGAATTTTTCCGGGTCGCGCCTGCGCTTGCGCAGGTGGACGTTGAAGATCTCGCGACGTTCATCCAGCGACGGCAGATCGAGGAAGAAGATCTCGTCGAAGCGTCCCCGGCGCAGCAGTTCCGGGGGCAGCAGGCTGACGTCGTTGGCGGTGGCGACGACGAATACCGGGCGGGTCTTCTCCTGCATCCACGAGAGCATGGTGGCGAAGACCCGTTGCGAGGTGCCGCCATCGCCGCCGCCCACCGCCAGCCCCTTTTCGATCTCGTCGATCCACATCACGCAGGGGGAGACGGTCTCGGCCAGGTGCAGGGCGCGACGCAGGTTGTGTTCCGATTCCCCCACCAGTTGTCCGAACAGGGCGCCGACGTCGAGCTTGATCAAGGGCAGTCGCCACTGGGCGGCGATCATCTTGGCGGTGAGGGATTTGCCGGTGCCGGGCACGCCGATCAGGGCGATGCCCTTGGGCTCGGGCAGGCCGTAGTCCCGCGCCTGCTTGCCGAAGGCCCGTTCGCGCAGGTCGAGCCAGGCCTTGAGGTTCCGCAAGCCGCCCACATCCGCCGGGGTCTCGCTGGCGGTGTAGTACTCCAGCGCCCCGGACTGGCGGATGATCTGCTTTTTCTCGGCGTTGATCAGCTCGATATCCCGCTGGTCGAGCACGCCGTTGGAGACGATCGCCTTGGCGAAGACCCGCTGCGCCTGATTGGATGACAGCCCCAGCGCCGAGCGAATCACCCGCTCCCCTTCGCCATCCTTGAGATCCCACTTGGCGTTGGGGGTGCGCAGCAGGCGCTTGAGGATGCCCTGCAACTCCTCGGTTCCGGGCACCGGATAGTCGAGGATCACCATCTCGTCCCGCAGCTCTTCCGGGACTTGTTGCACGGGAGTGGTGATGACGATGGTCTTCTTGGTGTACTTGAGGCGCTGGGCCAGGTTGCGCAGCTTGCGCACCACCCGCGGCTGGCGATCCCAGCACTGGTGGAAGTCGCGCAGGATGAACAGCATCGCCCCATCCGCCTTGTCGATCGCCTCCAGCGCGGTGAGCGGGTCCTTTGCCGTGCGCGGCGTCTCGGCCTGCCCCGTGAGATGCTGGAAGAAGTCGGCGTGATCCCATAGGAAACACGCCTCGTCCCGCTTCTCGCACAGCTCGATGACGCTGTCGACGATCCGCTCCTCCTCGTAGGAGAGGATGGCGATGAGGGGGAAGCGGGAGCGAATGCAGAGTTCGAGTTCCTTGATCAGGTCCATGGCGTCACCGGCGGTTGGGGGATGCCCTCTTTTTACCTGATTTGGATGCATTTGGCCATTTCTGGCGAGCGTTTCGTGGCAATCCCAGGCAATGGCGCGACATGACCGACCCTGGCGTGTTTCCATGCGCCGCGACCGGCGATGCCGGACTGAGGTCCGAGCTCGGGGCCATCGGCGGTCGTTTTGTTGTTACCAAGCAGAAATTGGTAACGAGGGAAACCGATCAGTCGAGGTACTGAGACCAGTCCACGGAGGCGTCGCCAAACACCAGGAAGTGGGGATTGAGCAGGGAGTCCTTGGTGTTGTAGCGCAGGGGTTGCAGGTCGATGCCGGTGACCTTGCCGCCGGCGGCCTCTACCACCGCCTGGGCGGCGGCGGTGTCCCATTCGGAGGTGGGGCCTAGGCGTGGGTAGATGTCGGCCTTGCCTTCGGCGACCAGGCACAGCTTGAGGGAGCTGCCCATGCTCACCAGTTCATGCTCGCCGACCCGTTCGAGGAAGCGTTGCAGGCTCTCGCCGGCGTGGGAGCGGCTGCCGGCGACCAGTAGCGGCGTGCCGCGTTGGGTGCGTACCTGGATCGGTTGCTTGTCGTCCCCTTCGTAGAGCCATGCCCCTTCGCCGGCCTTGCCGACGTAGGTGAGGCCGCGTACCGGCACATGCACCACGCCGAGGGTCGCCTGGCCCTCTTCGATGAGGGCGATGTTGACGGTGAATTCGCCGTTGCGTTTGATGAACTCCTTGGTGCCGTCGAGGGGGTCGATCAGCCAGTAGTGTTGCCAGCCCTTGCGGGTGTCGTAGGGGACCGCCTTGGACTCTTCGGAGAGTACCGGAATCTCCGGAGTGAGTTCCTCCAGCGCGGCGACGATCAGCTTGTGGGAGGCCATGTCCGCCTCGGTGAGGGGCGAGGCGTCCTGCTTTTCGTAGACGGAGAAGTCCTTTGCGTAGATCTCCAGAATGGCGTCGCCGGCGCGACGGGCGATGTCGATGATCTTGTCGGTGGATGGGGTGGTGGATGACATGGGGTTCTCGTAGGGTTTTTGTGGGTCGGTAAAATCCCCTCCAGCCCTCCTTCGACAAGCTCAGGATGCCACTTTGCGAAAGGGGGGAGTGGGTTGGGTGGTTCTAGTACAGCGGCTCCAAAGTTTTCATAAGATCTCTCACGGAGCCACAGAGATCACGGAGGAAGAGCTCTCCGTGTGCTCCGTGCCTTTGTGAGAGATTTTGCAGGCTTTGATAATGCATACGAAACTTAAGTGCGGCTGATCTGGTAGGTTGGCTGGGTAGTCGATCGGCAGTTGTGAGCGATGCACTACGTTTTCCTCCTGTTAAGGCGATTTCCGAGAACTTCCATACCACTGAGAACTGGCGCAAGGATCTATCTAATGCTCGGGACTCTGGTGGTGGCATTGGCAACTAAACGAAGCACCGGATCCGCCCCCCCCCTTTGTAAAAGGGGGGGTGGGATGTGGTGCCTTTTATTCAGTTTCGGGTCGTCATTAAATCCTTGCCTTTTTCATCTGCGTCTATCCGCGCTTAACCTTTCAAGTACGTAGGATGGGCGATAACGTTGCTTAGGCTTTGCTTTGCGCGAGCAGAGGGCTTGTATTGATGACAATCGACTTTTCATGCATTTGCCAAGTCCGTATTCAGATCATCCTCTTCCAGGTCTATCATCGCTACGTTATAGCGGTGCAAACTGAGTAGAAAGGTCACGCGATCGACGCCGGCCAACTGAGCGGCAACGCCCGAGGAGATTCTTTTCATCTCGAATAGTTTGACCGCCATCGCCATTTTTGCCTCCTCGGCGAAAGCGGTGGGCGTGGTATGGAGTGCATCTGGAAGGTTAGCTGGGTAGTCGATCAGCATTTGTGAGTGATGCATCGTTTTCTCCTGCTGCCATCGGTTATAAAACTTCTAGTACGTAGGATGGGCAAAGGCGCTCCACCGTCAGTTGTTCGCTTGGGACAATTTATCAGCGCCGTGCCCATCCTACAACACACCAAGCCACGCCTGGCGGCGTTGGCGAATGGGGTCGGCGGGGTCCGGGATTGACCACAGGTCGCAGGTGTCCGCCGGGGCGGGTTGGAGGGTGGCGTTAAAGCGCATCAGTTCGTCGCGGCGGAAGGCGTGGATCTCGATCGGGTCGCCGGGGTCGCGGCGGGCGATGCGTTTTTCGAGGTTGTCCTGGGTCGCCTTGAGGCCGTCGATGGCGACCAGCAGGTCTCCGGCGGCGAGGCCGGCGGCCATCGCCGGGCCGTCGTTGAAGACGGCGGCGATGCGGGTTTCGTTGCCGGGGGCCAGACGCAGGCCGAGGGTCGGCTTTGGTTTCGCCCGTTCCTCGGCAGAGGCCTTGGGCGGCTCTTTCAGGGCCCCGCCCTGGTCCTTGTCGTTTGCCGGGCGCAGCTTCATGCCGATGCCGAAGTCGGCGAGCAGTTCCGCCAGCGGCAGTTCGGCGGTGGAGCGCAGGGCGAGGTCGAAGAAGTCGCCCAGTTTGACGCCGCTGACCCGTTCGGCGAGGCGTTCGATGTCCTCTTCGGTGACGCCGATGCCGGGCTTGCCGTGCCCCCGCCAGAGGGCGCGCATCAGGTCATCGAGGCTACGCTGGTTATTACTGTCGCGGCGGATCAACAGGTCGAGGCAGAGCGCCGCCAGCGCACCCTTGTTGTAGTAGCTGACGATGGCGTTGATGGCGTTTTCGTCCTGCTTGTAGAACTTGGTCCAGGCGTCGAAGCTGGATTCGGCCAGGGTCTGGGTGAGGCGGCCGCGGTTGCGCATCAGGCGGGTGATGTTGTGGGCGAGCAGCTCCAGCCAGGCGTCCCGGTCGATGACGCCGCTTCGCAGCAGCATCAGGTCGTCGTAGTAGGAGGTGATCCCCTCGAAGGCCCACAGCAGGGTGGTGTGGACCTCGCCGGAGAGATCGTGCTCCATGAAGGCCTTGGGGCGGATGCGCTTGACGTTCCACAGGTGCAGGTATTCGTGGCTGCACAGGCCGAGGAAGCGGCGGTAACCCTCGTCCGGTGCGCCCTCCATCCCCGGGCGGGGCAGGTCGTCGCGGTCGCACATCAGGGCGCTGGAGGTTTTGTGCTCCAGGCCGCCGTAGCCGTCGCCGACGGCGGTGGCGAGGAACAGGTACTCGGGCATCCGCGGCAGTTCGCCGAACATTTCGACTTGCGCGGCGCAGATCTTCTCCAGGTCTTTGGCGAGGCGTTCGCCGTCGCAATCGATACGGCCGGTGATGGCCATGCGGTGGGGGGTGTCGGCGACCCGGTAACGGATCTCGGTGAGGTTGCCGATTTCCACCGGATGGTCGATCAAGGTGTCGTAATCCGGGGCCTGGAAGTGGCCGAAGCCGCGGTCGTCCCGGGGCGAGCCGGCGGGCAGGGTGGTGGCGACCCGCCAGGTTGCGGTAAAGTCCGCGTACCCCTCATCTTCGGGCATTCGAGCCCTCACCCCAACCCCTCTCCCTCGGGGAGAGGGGCTTTTATTGGGGAGATGGTCTGGGCGTTCGATGATGACGTGATGGGGATCGGACTCATGGCCCAGGGCGCGCAGGAAGAGGGAGGTGCCGTTGAAGAAGGCGTGGGTGGTGTCGAAGTGGGCGCCGCGTACCGATAGATCCCAGGCGTAGACCCGATAGCGCAGGGTTACGGGGGCGTTGGCGGGGGCGCATTGCCAGCTCTGCTTGTCGGTCTTCCAGACCGTTAGCGGCACGCCGTCGGACTCGGCCTCCATCGAAACGATATGCCGGGCGAAGTCGCGGATCATGTAGCTGCCGGGGATCCAGGCGGGCAGGGTGAGGCGCTGGCCCTTTGGATCGGGCGTGGAGATCTTCATTTCGACCTGGTAGAGATGGGCCTCGGGTTGGTGCAGGCTTACCCGGTATTCGATCATGCTGGGTTCCGTTTTGGTTCTCTATTGAATTACCACAGAGACACAGAGTCCACAGAGATTGTAACAATGACCTGCGGTAAAAACGAAGCGGGGAGGTCGTGAAGCGGTGACTGAAAGGATTTACGCTCCCGAGACTGGATTCAACCCAGGGAGCTTCCCGACAGATCTCCGTGTGCTCTGTGTCTCCGTGGCTATCTAATCCTCAGCCCGCGCCGTTGCCGGCGGTGACCACCGCGCTGACCCGGCCGGTCTCGTCCTTGCCGATGGGGTGCATCATGGTATCGGCGAGGCGGCGGGGTTCGAAGCCGAGGCGGGCGTCGTAGATGACGGTGTAGGCCAGGATCCGCTCCACGTAGCCCCGGGTCTCGGTGAAGGGGATGGTGGCGACCCATTCGTCGGCGGGGATGATCTCGTCCGGCAGCCAGCGCGCAACACGATGCGGTCCGGCGTTGTAGGCGGCGGTGGCGAGGATCGGGTGCTGGCCAAGGCGGTCGAGCATCTGGCGCAGGTAGCTGGCGCCGAGGGTGATGTTGATCTCCGGCGTCAGCAGTTCGCTGCGTCCGGGGCGCTTCATGTTGAGCTTGCGCGCCACGTCGTTGGCGGTGCCGGGCATCAGCTGCATCAGCCCCAGGGCGCCGGAGTGGGAGCGGGCGTCGGGGATGAAGGCGCTCTCCTGGCGCACCACCGCGAAGACCCAGGAGCGGTCCAGCGCGCGCAGATCGGCGATGGGTTCGATGTGTCGCTTGTGTTCCAGCGGGAAGCGCAGATCCAGGTCATCCCAGTAGTCGGTTTTGGCCAGGGTGAAGATGGCGCGGGAGTGCCAGCCCCAGCCCTGGGCGAGCTTGGAGAAGGCCTTTTTCTCGTCGATCTCCATGGACTGGATCAGTTTGTACCATTCGCGGCGGGCGTCCAGCATGCGGCGCAGGGCGAACAGCTCCCGCGCGCGCTGCACCGCCGGAAGGTTCTCCACCCGCGCCAGCAGATCCTGATCCACCGGCACCGGGATGTTGTCCAGGTGGTAGGGGGCGCCGACCCGGTCGGCGGCGAGAAAGCCGTGATAGGTGCGCTCTTTGGCCAGTTCGCGAAGAATGGGCTCCGCCTCGTCGCGACGGTCCAGCTTCTCCAGGGCGCGGCCGTGCCAGTAGCGCTGGTACTCGTTGCGCTGCTCCGCCGGGGTGGCGGCGACCAGATCGACGATGTGCCGCCACTGCTTGAGGCCGACCGCTTCACGCACGCCGGTGTCGATCAGGGTCTCATCGCGGTGCGCGGCGGGTACCGAGGCCAGGTAGTCGAGGGCCCTGGGGTTGTCGTCCCACATCAGTTGCAGGGCGATGCGCCCTTCGATGCTTGCCGCCTGGGCGTCGCCGAAGGGGTAGCGGGACTTGATGTCGCGCCAAGCGCTCAGCGCCGTCTCCGCGCCCTGGGTGCGCACCAGCCGTTCGATGCCGTGGATGAGGATCTTCTGCCGTCGGGGATGGTCCTGGCCGAAGCGATTGCGATCGGTGACCAGGGTCGGCGAGGCGTGGACCTTGAGCCACAGGTCGACCGCCGGCTTGTCGGATGCGGGCAGGTAGCGCTGGAGATAGTTGGCGAGCTTGGCGTTATTCTCCTCCATCGCCAGTTCGATGCGACCCCATACCAGTTCCGGGGTCAGGCGACCGGCGGCGCGCCAGACATCGAAGGCGGGGTCGCAGGTGTCGGGGCGGGATTTGCCGTAGAGCCACATGGGTTCGACCAGCTCCAGCATCCTGGCGGTCTGGCCGGTCTCCTTGAGGGCGCGCAGGTAGTAGCACTGGAGGTTGCTGTCGCGGCTCTCCTGGTAGACCTCGGCGTAGGCTTGCCAGTCGCCTTGCTTGACCAGTCGCCACAGCCACTTGCTGCGCAACCGATCGGCGAGGGGGGAGTCGGCGTAGTGTTCGAGAAACGCCAGCACCGGCGCGGCCTCGCCACGGCTGACCTGCCCCAGCGCCTCGTCATGGAGGAGATAGGCGTAGAGGGGGTAATCCTTCAGTCTCGCCTTGAGTCGGCGATACTCCGGGTAATCCCGCTGCTTGAGCGCACGCTCCGCGGCGAGATACTCTTGCCGTTGGTTGTCGAGGGTCAGATTCGACCCGATTGCCGGGGTGGCATGCACCAGCAAGGCGACCAGAATGATGGGAATCGTCTTAACAAACATCTCGTACCGCACCCAATAACTTGATTTCCTGAGCCAGAGTCTAAAGATTAGAGTTTGCGCGGGGGGGTTGCAAGCGATATCGCGAAAAAATCCGCGAATTTTCCTCCAAAACCCCGCATCGCCCCGATATCGACTCGAAATCCATCCCGGAGCAACTCGAAAATGCAGCAACACCAAATGAACCTCGACATGGAGCTGAGCAGCGGAATCTCCGCCTTCGAGGCCAAGTATTTCGCCGACGCCAGCAAGATCCTCTCGCCCCTCGCCGACGCGGGCGTGGCCGAGGCCCAGTACCGCATGGCGATCATGGCCCAGAACGGCCTCGGCATGGTACAGAACGAACTGCTGGCCCTCAAATATATGCGCGCGGCGGCGGAGAGCGGGCTGGCGCTGGCCCAGCACGGGCTCGGCTTCATGTACTTGCAGGGCGAGTGCGTCGAGGCCAACGGCCAGAAGGCGGTAGAGTGGTTCAGCAAGGCGGCGGAGCAGGGGATGGTTGGCTCGATGGCGACCCTGGGGATGATGTACAGGGATGGAAACGGCGTGGAGAAAGATGTTGAAGAGGCCAGGAAATGGTATAAGATGGCAGGGTTTGGGGAAGAGGACATGGAGTGGTAACCGTCTTCGCGGGACCTTGATCCAGGGATGACGGTCTTCGGGTAACGCCTCTTCCGTCGCACGTCCGTAAGCTGTAGCGCGGTTCCGCGCGTATGGGAGCACCCTCCAAAATGGCCGATATCATGCGAGTGGAATGGTCCAAGGACCTGGTCATCGGGATTCAGGAGATCGACGATCAGCATCGCCAGATCGTCGATTACATCAATCTCCTCATCGACAGTCGCGGCAATGACGACCGCAAGGTCACCGAAGAGGTGATCTCCGAGCTGATCGCCTACACCGTCTCTCACTTCGGTTTCGAGGAGAGTCTGATGGAGAAGGCCGAGTACGCCTATATCTCTCCCCACAAGCGCATCCATCGCCTGTTCGAGAAGCGGGTGCGGGAGTACGCCGACCGTTTCGTCAACGGTGAGGATGTCGCCGAGGAGTTGATCGAGATGCTCCACCGCTGGCTGATCACCCATATTCGCTCCGAGGACAAGGACTACGGTGCGCTCGTCATCAGTTCCCTGGATGCGAACCCGGAGCGGGAGCGCTTCCTGAAGAAGAGCTTCGGCCGATTCTTCGGCGACAGGGGCAAGGGCGCCTGAAGCCGTCTCAGCGATCCGGACCCTGGCGGAGACCAGGGGCAGGCGTTGGCCGGAATGACGGTGTTCTTTCACGGTAAAGTCTCAACCTCACCCGCGAAGTTTCCAACCACATGAATTTACGCTGAATGTCCGCCGACCTCATCCAGATCCAGCGCCGCCCCATTGAACCCGCGATCCACCTCGACGGCGGTGTTTCGCCGTTACTGAACCGCATCTACGCCGCGCGCGGGGTTCGCCGCGCCGACGAACTGGAGCGCACGCTGAACGGCCTGCCCGGCCCCGAGACCCTGCCCGGGGCCAAGCGGGCGGCGGGGCTGCTGGCGGATGCCATCGAGAAGGGTCGCTCGATCCTCATCGTCGGCGACTTTGATTGCGACGGCGCCACCAGCAGCGCGTTGGGGATGCTGGCGCTAGGGGCCATGGGCGCCCGCGTCGACTACCTGGTCCCCAATCGCTTCGAATACGGCTATGGGCTGACGCCGGAGATCGTCGCCGTCGCCCGCGAACGCGGGCCGGACCTGCTGCTCACGGTGGACAACGGCATCTCCAGCATCGACGGCGTCGCCGCCGCCAATCGCCTCGGCATGTCGGTCATCGTCACCGATCACCACCTGCCCGGCGAGTCGCTGCCGGCGGCGGCGGCGCTGGTCAATCCGCGGCTGCCGGGCAGCGAGGGCTTCGCCGGCGCCAACCTCGCCGGCGTCGGCGTCATCTTCTACGTGCTGGCGGCGTTGCGCGCCGAACTCAAGGGCCGCGACTGGTTCGCCCGCCAGGGGCTGGCGGTCCCCAATCTGGGCGACTATCTCGATCTGGTCGCGCTGGGCACGGTGGCGGATGTGGTCGGCCTCGATCGGGTCAATCGCATCCTCGTCCATCAGGGCCTGCAACGCATGCGCGCCGGCCGCACCCGCCCTGGCATCGCCGCCCTGGTCCAGGCCGCCGGGCGGGATCCTCGCCGGCTCGCCGCCATGGATCTGGGCTTCTTCATCGGCCCCCGCCTCAACGCCGCCGGCCGGCTCGACGACATGTCCCTGGGCATCGAATGCCTGTTGTGCGACGATCCGCGCCACGCCGGCGAGCTGGCCAGCCGTCTCGATGGACTCAATCGGGAAAGACGGGAGATCGAGGAGACCATGAAGCGCGAGGCCCTGAGCGAGCTGGAATCCCTCGAACAGGCCGGCGGCATCGCCATCGCCGCCGGCCTCTGCCTCTACCAGCCCCACTGGCACCAGGGGGTGATCGGCATCCTCGCCTCGCGCATCAAGGATCGCTACCATCGCCCGGTGATCGCCTTCGCCCCGGGTGACGAGGGCACGCTCAAAGGCTCCGCCCGCTCCGTGCCCGGGTTGCATATCCGGGATGCCCTGGACGCGGTGGCCAGCGCCAATCCGGGGCTGATCAGCAAATTCGGCGGCCACGCCATGGCCGCCGGGCTGTCGCTGCCGCTGGAAGCCTACGACACCTTCGCCGCCGCCTTCGATACGGAGGTGCGTCGCCATCTCGGCGCGGATGACCTGCACGGCGTGATCCACTCCGACGGTCCCCTGGACGTTGAGGAGTTCAACCTCGACCTCGCCGCCCAGCTGCGGGAGGGCGGCCCCTGGGGCCAGGGCTTTCCCGAGCCCCTCTTCGACGGCGAGTTCATGGTGGCGGCGCGCCGGGTGGTGGGCGAACATCACCTCAAGCTCAGCCTGATCCCGCAAGGCGGCGAGGAGAGCCTCGATGGCATCGCCTTTCGCCAGGCCCAGGCGGAGGTCGAAGCGGGGCAGCGGATTCACGCCGCCTATCGTCTCGATATCAATGAATACCGGGGCGCGACCCGTTTGCAGTTGATCGTCGAGCACATCGATAACGCCTGAATCCTTGCAATGCAAACGATTGAACGCAAGATAGGGGCTGTTAAATCGACGATCACTGTTTTACTCTTTACCAATTGAAACTGGCGCATTGCCCGCTGGCGGGGGTGCCGACGACTTCCGAAAAACAAGGCCTGATCCATGAAACCATTGAACCTCACCGAACAAATCCTCAGCGAACATCTGGTAGGCGGCGCCGCGCTGCCCGAGGCGGGCACGCCCATCACCATCAAGATCGACGAGGCCTTTACCCAGGACGCCACCGGCACCATGGCCATGCTCCAACTGGAGGCCATGGGGGTGGAGCGGGTCAAGACCCTGGCGGTCAACTTCGTCGACCACTCGATGATGCAGTCCGGCTTCCGCAACCCGGATGACCATGAATACCTGCGTAGCGTCTCCAAGCGTCTCGGCATCATCTTCTCGCCCCCCGGCGCGGGCATTTGCCACTTTCTCAACATCGAGAACTTCGTCAAGCCGGGGATGACCGGCGTCGGCGCGGACAGCCACACGGTCAATGCCGGCGGCATGGGGGCGATCTACTTCGGCGCCGGCGGCTATGATGTGGCCTTTGCCATGGCCACCGGGGAATACACCCTGCCGATGCCGGAGATCGTCAAGGTGCACCTCACCGGTTCCCTGCAACCGGGGGTGCAGGCGATGGATGTCATTTTAAAGATGCTCTCCATCGTCGGCGTCAAGGGCGGCAAGGGCAAGATCTTCGAATACGGCGGTCCGGGCACGGCCAGCCTCTCCCTGTCGGAGCGCGCCACCATCACCAACATGGGCGCGGAGATGGGGGCCTCGACCTCAATCTTCCCCAGCGACGAACGTACCCGCGAATATCTCGCCAGTCGTGAACGGGAGCAGGACTATCGCCCGCTGGCGGCGGACGAGGGCGCGCGGTACAGCGACACCATCGAGATCGATCTGGACCAACTGGAGCCGCTGATCGCCCTCTACCCCTCGCCGGGCAACGTGGAGCGGGTCGCCGATCATGTGGGAACCAAGATCCAGCAAGTCTGCGTCGGCTCCTGCACCAACAGCTCCTATGAGAATATCGCCAGCTTCGGCGAGCAGCTCAAGGGCAAACGGGTGGCGGTGGATACCCTGCTCTACCCCGGTTCGCGGGCGGTGGCGATCATGATGGCCAACTCCGGCTATCTCGGTTCGCTGTTCACCTCCGGCGTGCGGGTGCTGGAGAATGGCTGCGGGGCCTGCATCGGCCAGGGTGGTTCACCGCCTTCCAAGTCGGTCTCACTGCGCACCTTCAACCGCAACTTCCCCAAGCGCTCCGGCACCCCGGACGCCCAGGTTCACCTGGTCAGCCCGGCGGTGGCCGCGGCCTCCGCCCTCACCGGCGAGATCAGCCTGCCCAAGGAGTCCCTGCCCTTCAAACAGGAGCCCCAGGTGGTCGATACCCAATCCTTCCAGATGCCGATCCCCGCCGACGAGGCGGCCAAGGTCGAGGTGGTGCGCGGCCCCAACATCATGCCGCTGCCCGATTTCGAGCCGCTGCCGGATGTGTTGGAAGGCGAGGTGCTGCTGAAACTCGGCGACAACATCTCCACCGACGACATCCAGCCCGCCGGCATCTACCTGCCGCTGCGCTCCAACGTCAAGGAGTACGCCATGCAGGCGACCTTCACGATGGTCGACCAGACCTTCGCCGAACGGGCGGTGGCCCATCGCGACGGCGGCGGTCACGGCTTCCTGATTGGCGGCGAGAACTACGGCCAGGGCAGCTCCCGCGAGCACGCCGCGCTGTGTCCGCGCTGGCTGGGGGTACGCTGCGTCATCGTCAAGCAGTTCGCCCGCATTCACGTCGCCAATCTGGTCAACTTCGGCATCGTGCCCCTGACCTTCGCCAATGCCGACGACTATGACCGGGTCACCCAGGGGGCGCATGTCTCGCTGAAAACGGGCGACCTTGATGGCGAATTGGCGCTAAGCGTGGATGGTCAGGAGATTTCCCTCGTTCCCGCCTTCGGGAAAAAGGATATTCCGACCCTCAAGGCGGGCGGAGCACTGGCATTATTCAAGACAACCCATTAGGCTTGTCGAGCAATAGGGTTCAATGCGCGCCTCGCGCGGGGCAATCCAAATTCGATCGGTTGGCCACGGAGAGACAGGGTACACGGGGCTTTTACGGCAAGTTGCGGGGTCGCGGGGGCAAGATGGAAGGTGAGAGCGCTTTGCACGCCCCTTTGGTCCTGCTCTGTGGTCTCTATGCCTCTGTGGGGCTCGGGATATCGGGAGTTCATGTCCAGCGAAACGCAGTACTCGATCCTCGTCATTGATGACGAGCCCCTCAACCTCAGCATCGTCTCCTCGCTGCTGGAGGAGTCGGGCTATGAGGTGCTCTCCGCGCGGGAAGGGGAGAGAGGTCTGGAGATCGCCCGCCATGCCTGTCCCGACCTGATCCTGCTCGACGTGATGATGCCGGGTATCGACGGTTTCGAGGTCTGCGTCAAACTCAAGAAGGACCCGATCGCCGCCGAGATCCCGGTGATCTTCCTCACCGCGCTGATTGATACCGAGAGCAAGATCCGCGGTTTCGAGCTGGGCGGCGTCGACTATCTGGAGAAGCCGATCAACGAAAAGGAGCTGGAGATCCGCGTCTCCACCCATATTCGTATCGCCCGTATGGGGCGTCAGCTAGCGGCGCATAACGACCAGTTGCGGGAAAGCGAGCGACTCTTTCGCGCCATCTTCAACAGCGCAAATGTGGGTGTGGCCCTGCTCGAACCCGATGGCCGCTTCGACCGGGTCAATGATCGCTGGATCGATATCTTCGGCTACGGCGAGCAGGATCTGCACGGCAAGGCATTGTGGCAGCTCGATTACCCGGAAGGAGACGAAACCGCCAGGGCGGTCCGTCAGCTGGCCGGCGGGCATATCGAATCCTTCAACCAGGTCAAGCGCTTTCGCCGTCGCGACGGCGTCGTCTTCTGGGGCGAGGAGGGGCTGTCGGTGCTGGCGGACGAGGATGGGCGGCCCCGCGCCCTGATCAGCGTGGTCACCGACCTCACCGAATACCGCAAGAGCGAAGAGGAGATGCGCCTTGCCGCCACCGTCTTCGAGACCGCCGGCGAGTCGATCCTGGTCACCGACGCCGCCAATCACATCGTCTCCGTCAATCGTGCCTTCACCCGCATGACCGGCTACGTCAAGGAGGAGGTGCTGGGCAAGAACCCGGCGCTGCTCGCCTCCGAGCATCACCAAGCCGATTTTTTCACCGACCTCTGGGCGCACCTGGAGCAGGGAGAGCACTGGCAGGGCGAGATCTGGAATCGGCGCAAGAACGGCGAGATCTATCCCCAGCAGACCACCATCTCAATCGTGCGCAACAACGAGGGCGAGGTGGTCAACTACGTCGCCGTCGGCATCGATATCGGCAAACGCAAGGAGCTGGAGGAGCTCCTGCGCAAGCAGGCCCACTTCGACCCGCTTACCCGTCTGCCCAACCGCGTGCTGTTCCATGACCGGCTGGATGTCGCCGTGCAACGGGCGGTGCGCCGGAAAAGCCATCTCGCCGTGATGTACCTTGACCTGGACGGCTTCAAGCCGGTCAACGACACCTTCGGCCACGACGAAGGCGACCGCGTGCTGGCCCGTCTCGGCGGCCTGCTCAACCAGTGCGTGCGCGAGGAGGATACGGTGGCCCGCCTCGGCGGCGACGAATTCGCCATCCTGCTCACCGACCTCGACGACGAATCCCGCGCCATCGAGGTAGCGGAGCGGATCCTGGAGAAGTGCCGCATGCAGGTGGAGCTGAATGAGGTCGTCCTGCCCATCACCCTCAGCATCGGCATCGCCTACCACCCCCGCCACGGCGACGACCGCGACCGCCTCCTCAAGGAGGCGGACCTGGCCATGTATCAGGCCAAGAAGGGCGGTAAGAATCGTTGGGCGGTGTTGTGAGTCTACATCCAGTTGCCGATCAACAGAAACGGCGCCCAGTAGCCGGGGTGGCGATAACGGGGCTGCGCCAGCAGTTGCCGTTGCGCCTGGCGCAGCGCCTCGGCCTTGCCGGTTCCGCCCTCCTTGAGCCGGCGATAGAAGTCGGCGATCAGCCTTGAGGTGGCTTCGTCGCTGATCGACCACAGGGTGGCCAGGGCGCTGCTGGCGCCGGCCTTGAGGGCGATGCCGCCCAACCCCAGCGCGGCGCGCTCGTCGCCCACGGCGGTCTGGCAGGCGCTCAGGGTAAGCTGGTCGATGCCCCGATCCCGATAACGGCTGGGGTTGAGGGTCTGTTCCAGGTCGTCCATGGTCAGGCGGCCATCCCAGGTGAGCAGGAAGGAGTCGCGCACATCCGCCTCGATCACGCCGTGGGTGGCGATATGCACCAGGGTGTAAGGGTTCTCCGCCAGCGCCTCGCGGCGGCGGTGATGGCGGAGGTGGTTCGGGTCAGTCGCTCGCCATCATCCAGCAGCAGTTCCAGCCGATCATCGAGGACGATGGGGTAGAGAATCGCGACCCCCGCGCTGGCGTCGGGCTTCAGCGGTCTGGCGTCCCGCGCCGCGATACGCCTCGGCCCGCTGCAACAGCAGATCCGCCAGTTCGTAATAGATCGCCCCGCCGCCTTCCCGAAACGAGCCGCCCCGCAACAGCGTCTCGCCGAGCAGCCGCTGGCGGATCGGGGCGAGGTCGACAAGCGCCTGACGGTAGAGGGCGATCGCCTGATCGCGATGGCCGCTGTCCCGCAAGGCGCGGGCGAGGCGGTGGCGGATGCGGAATTCGCTCTCCGGCAGACGCGCCCGCTGCGCCGCCAGCAGCGCCCGGTGATCAAACTCCATGGCGCCGGCGAGCCGCCGGTCGCGATGGGCGACCCGCGCCAGTGCGTCCAGCGCCGCGACCCGCCATTCGGCCTTGTCCGCCGATTCGGCCCAGGTCAGCACCGCCCGCAGCCGCGGCTCGATGCGTCCGGCGGGCAGCTCGGCGCGGCGCTGGAGATGACTCAGCGCCACTATCAGTCGCGCCTGGGGCGTGCTCTCGGGGTGTCGCGGGAGCTCCTCTTCGAGGGAGTGGATGACCTCGATCGCCCCGGTCCGATCGTCCTTGGCGAGCAGCGCTCGGGCGAGATTGAGGGAGGCCTCATGGCGCTCCGTCGGCGTTTCGGCATTCGATCGGGCCTGGTGAAACAGATCGAGCGCCTGATCCAGCATCCCCAGTCGCGCCGCCGCCGCGCCGATATCATTGATCGTCGCGGCCCCGGTGCGTTGCCGTTGCAGCAGCTCCAGCGCTCGACGCGACCGCGAAGATCATCCCCTTCGTTCAACCGTTGCTGGGCCGAGCGGGTGACCATCTCCAGCTCATCGGCGGCGGCAAGCGGCGCGACCAGACAGCAAAGCAATAACGGCAACAGCAAACGGAACATGGCGTCCACCTTGGCGATCTCATAACCTGATGCTAGTACACCCTTGCCGAATTGCCAATAACCGGGCAAACTTCTGGATTCGGCAGTTGCAGCCGGTTTCGGGTGATTTCCAGGAAACATCAGCAGGTAACCCCATGTCACGCTCCCCCCTTCGCCACTCCACCACCCCCGTTCGCATCGGCGACGTCGCCATGGGCGGCGATGCGCCGATCGTGGTCCAGTCCATGACCAACACCGACACCGCCGACGTGGCGGCGACGGTGCGCCAGACCCTGGAGCTGGCGGATGCCGGTTCGGAGCTGGTGCGTATCACCGTCAACAGCGAAGAGGCGGCCAAAGCGGTGCCGGAGATCCGTCAGGCCCTCGACGCCGCCGGTTGTGGCGTGCCCCTGATCGGCGATTTTCACTTCAATGGCCATACCCTGCTGGAGCGGGTCCCCGCCTGCGCCGAGGCGCTGGCCAAGTACCGTATCAACCCCGGTAACGTGGGCAAGGGGGAGCAGGGCGATCGCCGCTTCTCCGCCATGATCGAAACCGCCTGCCGCCACGATAAGGCGGTACGCATCGGCGTCAACTGGGGCAGCATGGACCAGGCGCTGGTGGCGCGCATGATGGATGACAACGCCCGTTCCGCCGAACCAAAGTCCAACGACGAGATGATTCGCCGCATCATGATCGCGTCGGCGCTGGAGAGCGCCGCCCGCGCCGAGGCGCTGGGGCTGGGGCGGGATCGCATCGTCCTCTCCTGCAAGATGAGCGGCGTCCAGGACCTGATCGCCGTCTACAGCGATCTCGCCGCCCAGTGCGACTACGCCCTCCACCTGGGCCTGACCGAGGCGGGCATGGGCAGCAAGGGCATCGTCTCCTCCACCGCCGCGCTGGCGGTGCTGTTGCAACAGGGTATCGGCGACACCATCCGCGTCTCCCTCACCCCCGAACCCGGCGCGCCCCGCACCGGCGAGGTCAAGGTGGCGCGCGAGATCCTGCAATCCATGGGGCTGCGCTCCTTCATGCCCGAGGTGATCGCCTGCCCCGGCTGCGGTCGCACCACCAGCGACTACTTCCAGCGCCTCGCCCAGGAGATCGAAGGCTATCTCGGCGAGCGCATGCCCGGTTGGCGACAAAGCTACCCCGGCGTCGAGGCGATGAAGGTCGCGGTGATGGGCTGCGTGGTCAACGGCCCCGGCGAAAGCAAGCACGCCGACATCGGCATCTCTCTCCCGGGAACCGGCGAGATCCCCATGGCCCCGGTCTACGAAGACGGCGGGAAGACCGTCACCCTCAAGGGCGACGGCATCGCCGCCGAGTTCAAGGCGATCCTGGAGGCCTATGTGGCGCGGCGGTTTGGGGGTTGAGCGGAAAGCATGGCCCTGGTGGCTTTGTGTTGAGTGGGAGATACAATCAAGTCATGACGATCCAGACAGCAAACTACACCCCCGGTATGCGCCTGCAGGTCCGCGATGCCGAATGGCGCGTCAAGCGCGTCGACCACGGCTCCGATGGCGGCTATGTACTCAACTGCGAGGGGCTTTCCGAGCTGGTGCAGGGTCGTGAGGCGCTGTTCCTCTCCAAGCTGGAACAGATCCAGATCCTCGATCCCAAAGAGACCGCCCTCACCGACGACACCTCCGGCAACTTCGGCGCCAGCCTGCTCTATATCGATTCGCTGCTGCGCAAGACCGCCCCCTCCGACGAGCGCATCCACCTCGGTCACCGCGCCGCCCTCGATGCCCTCGACTTCCAGCTCGAACCCGCCGTTCAGGCGCTGCGCCAGCCGCGCCAGCGCATCCTCATCGCCGATGCCGTGGGGCTGGGCAAGACCCTGGAAGCTGGCATCCTCGCCAGTGAACTCATCGCCCGGGGCCTGGGCAAGCGCATTCTGGTGCTGGCGGTCAAATCCATGCTCACCCAATTCCAGCAGGAGTTCTGGAGTCGGTTTACCATCCCGCTGGTGCGTCTCGACTCGGTGGGGCTGCAACGGGTGCGCAACCGCATCCCCGCCAACCACAACCCGTTCCACTATTTCGACCGCTCCATCATCTCCATCGACACCCTCAAGCAGGACATCGAATACCGCCACCACCTGGAGCAGGCCTACTGGGACATCATCATCATCGACGAGGCCCACAACGTCGCCGAGCGCGGCGGTCGCTCCCAGCGCGCCAAGCTGGCCAAGCTCCTCGCCACCCGCTCCGACACCCTCATCATGCTCTCCGCCACCCCCCACGACGGCAAGGCCGAGAGCTTCGCCAGCCTGGTCAACATGCTCGACCCCACCGCCATCGCCAACCCCAGCGACTACGCCCAGGAGGATTTTCGCGACAAGGGGCTGGTGATCCGTCGCTTCAAGAAGGACGTGCGCCACCAGCTCACCGGCAACTTCCCCGAGCGAATTATCGAAGTCGCCCGAATCGAGGCCAGCAGCGCCGAAGAAGCCGCCTACGATCAGCTGATGCAGGTCAGCTTCCACAATCTGGATGGCCGGGGCCAGGGCGTCGGCCAGCTCTTCCGCACC
>JAABSM010000035.1 GCA_011390365.1 Gammaproteobacteria bacterium | reverse complement strand
AGGCGCAGGTCGCCGCTGGCCGCATCGACAAAGAGGGGATCGGCGTTGAGGTTACCGGTTCCAGGCCAGCCGCCCTGCACCAGACTGTAGGCGGCGCTGGTGGTAGACCCGTTATCCAGAATTTGCGAACCGTTGGTGGCAGAATTGCCCCAGAGGATGCTGTTGGTCAGCGTCGGGTTACTGGCGCCGCCCGCGCCGTAGTTGTAGAGCGCACCACCGTCGCCCCCAGCCATGTTGCGACTGAAAGTCACGTTGGTCAGAGTCGGGCTGCTGGCACCGCCGTCGGCGCCCGAGTTGTACATCGCCCCGCCGTGAATTGTAGCCTCGTTGTTTAAGAACACAACCTGGGTCAGCGCCGGACTACTGTCGCCAGAATTCCTGCCATTATTGTAAATTGCCGCACCAAAGTTCGCGGTATTGCCGCTGAAGATGACGCTTACAGCGGTCGGATTGCATTGTCCGCCCTCGCCGCTGCAATACAGACCGCCACCGTCGCCTGCGGCAGCGTTGCCGCTGAAGGTCAGATTGACCAGGCTGGGACTGCATTCGCTGCCGCTGCCATAGCCGTTGCAGAACAGACCGCCGCCGCGGTCTTGCAATAGTCCACTATCGCCGTCGGCCTGCCCGCCGGTGAGGGTAAAGCCATCGAGAACCGTGGCGCCAGTGACCGGGGTCCCCGCGGCGCCGTCCATCACCACCACGTGGTAGGCGTTCGCGCCGTTGATATCCGCGGGATCGGTGACGACCTCGTCGGCGTCGGTGATGTCGTTGTTGTCGATATCGCCGCTGAGCACCGTGCGGTGGGTCGCCCAGTCGCGCTCCGATAGCGCCGACTCATTGCCGGCAAAGCCACCGTAGACGGCCACGCCCGGTGGAATAGCGAAGTGATCGCTGCGCGCCGTGCCCGGGGTGTAGACGCCGGACGCCACCCAGATCTCGGTCACGTTGCCGCAGTCCCGCACGACCGCGAATGCGCTTTGCAGATCGGTGTAGGCATCGGCCCAAGTGGTGCCGATACCCAGCCCGGAGGCGCTCGCATTCACATACACGCGGCTGGGTACCCCCACGCAGCTGTCGCCCTGCCACTCATGGGCGCCCAGATCCACCAGGGGCGGCGCACCAGCCCCCGTGTCAGGGGCCAAAAAGTCTTCATGAAAGCGGGGAGCACCGGCCAGATCGGCGATAACGCCGTTCGGCAGGGCGGTATTATCCCCGGCATCGACGGCCGGACTGCCCCGTTGCAGGCGCAGATCCCCGCTGGCTGGGTCGACGAAAAGGGGGGCGACGGTTATCAGATTGGCATCACAACCCACTCCGACCGGGCAACCTCCCTGCACCAGACTGTAGGCGACACTGGTCATGGCATCGTTGACGAGGATTTGCGGACCGGTGGTGGCGGTATTGCCCCAGAGGATACTGTTCGTCAATATCGGGCTGCTGTGCCCAAAGGATCCGCCGTCGCTGAATATCGCGCCCCCTGAGTCGGCCGAGTTGGCACTGAAGGTCACGTTGGTCAGGGTCGGGCTGCTATCGCCGTCGTCGGCGCCCATGTTGTGCATTGCACCGCCCTTATCGGTGGCGCGATTATTGTGGAAGACGACATTGATCAGCGTCGGACTACTGGCCCCCCAACTGCCGTCGTTGAACATGGCCCCGCCTCGATCGGCGCTGTTGTCACGGAACGTCACGCGGTCCAATGTCGGGCTGCATTGCCCCTGCTCCCAGCCGCTGCAGTAGAGACCTCCACCAAGGTAGCTAGCGGTATTGCCACTGAACATGATGTCGGTCAGGGTCGGGTTGCTGGCGCCCCCGCTGGCGCCCGTGTTGTACATCGCCCCACCATTGTGGGCCATGTTGCCGCTGAAGGTCAGGTTGGTCAGGGTGGGGCTGCATTCGCTGCCACTGCCCGTGCCATTGCAGAGCAGACCGCCGCCGCCGTCTTGCAGCAGGCCACCATCGCCGTCGGCCTGCCCGCCGGTGAGGGTGAAGCCGTCGAGAACGGTGCTGACGGTGATCGGAGTACCCGCGGCGCCATCCATCACCACCACGTGGTAGGCGTTGGCGCCGTTGATATCCGCGGGATCGATGACGACCCCGTCGGCGTCGGTGGTATCGTCGCCGCCGATGTCGCCGCTGAGCACCGTGCGGTGGGTCGCCCAGTCGCGGTCGGACAGCGCCGTTTCGTTGCCGGCAAAGCCGCCGTAAACGGCCACGCCCGGTGGAATGTTGTAGCTGTCGCTGCGCGCCGTGCCCGGGGTGTAGACGCCGGCCGCGACCCATACCTCCACCGTATCGGCGCAATCACCCGCAGCGGCGAGAGCGGTTTGCAGATCGGTATAGGCATCATCCCAACTGGCACCGCTGGCGGCGCCAGTGGCATCCCGATCAACGTACACCACGCTGGAAACATTGACGCAACTGGTGCTCTGGCGCTCGTGGGCACCCAGATCCACCAGCGGCGGGCTGCCCGCACCGGAATCCGGAATCCCGACATCGTCGTGAAAGCGGGGCGCGCCAGCCAGATCGATGGTGATGCCACTGGGAACCGCGGCGTTATCCCCGGCGTCGATGGCCGGGCTATTCGGCTGCAGGCGCAAGTCGCCATTGGCTGCATCCACAAACAGTGGATCGGCGTCAATCAGGTTGGCGTCGCAGGTTGCACCGGCGGGACAGCCGCCCTGCACCAGGCTGTAGGCGAAAGCGGTCATGGCGCTGTTGACATGAATTTGCGGGCCGGTCGTGGCCGTGTTCCCCCACAGGATGGCATTCGTCAGCGCCGGAGTACTGATGCCGTTCAGGCCGTCGCTGTAGATCGCCCCACCGCTGTCGCCCGCCGTGTTGTCGCTGAAGGTCACGTTGGTCAGGGTGGGGCTGCTGTCGCCGTTGTTGGCGCCCATGTTGTACATCGCCCCGCCGTTGGTGACGGCGCTATTGTTCCGGAACAGGACATTGGTCAACGCCGGGGCGCTGGCGCCAAAGTTCGCGCCATTATTGTAGATCGCCCCGCCGTGAATGGTGGCGCGGTTGTTCTGGAACAGGACCTGGTTCAGCGTCGGGCTGCCGGACCCGTAGTCGGTGCCTTCATTGAAGAGCGCGCCGCCAAGGCCGGCCGTGTTGCCGCTGAAGACCAGGTTGCTCAATGTGGGGTCACAGCCGCTGCCGATACCCGCGCCATTGCAAAAGAGACCGCCGCCCCGGTCATCGGGCGCGGTGCTTCCATTGGCCTGCCCCCCGGTAATGGTAAAGCCGTCGAAATGGACAGTTTCGGTGATCGGGGCTGAACCCATACCTTCCATGATCACTACATGGTAGGCGTTCGAGCCATTGATGTGGGAGGGGTCGGCGACGACCCCGTCGGTGTCGGTGGTATCGTCGCCACCGATGTCGCCGCTAAGTACCGTGGGATTGACCACCCAGTCCCGCTCCGACAGCGACGTTTCTCCGCCAGCAAAACCCCCGTATAGGGACAGCCAACCGGGAATGGCAAAATGATCGTCCCGATTGCTGCCCGGCGTGTACACACCAGCCGCCACCCACACATCGCACGAATCAACCACGTTGAGGGCGTCTTGCAGTGACCGGTAGGCGGTGGCCCAGGAGGCACCGTCGGCCGTCGCTGCAGCGTCCTGATCCACGTAGACGATGCCGCCAGCGGGGCAGATGGCACGCGCCGTTTCATATGCGCCCATGTCCACCACGCCATTCTCCACGCGCGCCTTGCCGTCGAGATCGGTGGATATGCCGGAGACCGCACTGGTGTCCCCCGCATCGATGGCCGGACTGCCGGACTGGAGACGCAGGTCACCTGCTGCCGCATCGACAAAGAGCGGATCGGCATCGATGTTCCCTGTCTCGGTCGCACCACCCTGGATCAGACTGTAGTTGATGGTCGGCCACGCGTTTTCGTTGAATATCTGTGCACCGGTTCCACCGGTGGCGGTGTTGCCCCACAGGATGACGTTGGTCAAGGTCGGGCGACTGAAGCCGTCGATCGCGGAGTTATATAGCGCGGCCCCGTCGGTTGCCGTATTGCCCCACAAGGTGACATTGATCAGGGTCGGGCTGCTTGTCCCGCTGTTGGTGTCGCCATTGCTGTACATCGCGCCGCCATGTTGATCAGCGCTGTTCGCGCTGAAGATGACGTTGGTCAAGGTCGGTTTGCAATTCCCGGCCATCCCCCCATACCAGTAGACGGCGCCGCCGTCGACGACAGCCGTATTGCCAGTGAACGCCACCTGGTTCAATGTCGAACGACTATCGCCGACATTGCCACCGGTGCTGTAGATTGCCCCCCCATGGATCGCAGCATGATTGTTGCGGAACGTGACACGCGTCAGGGCCGGACTGCTGACCCCGAAGTCCGAGCCATCATTGAAGATCGCCCCGCCAAAGTCGGCCGCGTTGCCGCTGAAGGTCAGATTGATCAAGGCGGGACTGCATTCGTTTTCGCTGCCCGCGCCGGTGCAGAACAACCCGGCGCCCCGGTCTTGCCGCAGCGCACTATCGCCGTCGGCATGCCCGCCGGTAATGGTGAAACCATCCACAAGGGTGCTGCCCGTGACCGGCACCTCTCCAGTGCCGTCCAGTGTTACCACGTGATAGGCGTTGCCGCCATTGATATTGGCCGGATCGAGGACGACGCCATCGGCGTCGGTGGTATCGTCGCCACCGATGTCGCCGCTGAGCACTGTGGCGTTGGCCACCCAATCCCGCTCCGAGCGAGCCGTTTCACCGCCGGCAAACCCGCCGTAGATGGCCACACCGGGCGGAATGTCGTAGCTGTCGCTGCGTGCCGTACCCGGAGTGTAGACGCCGGCCGCCACCCACACCTCCTCCACACTCGAACAGCCGCGTGCTGCCAATAGCGCCGCTTGCAGGTCGGTGTAGGCATCGGCCCAGCTGGCGCCGGTTTGCCCTCCGGTCGCATCCTGGTCCACATGGACTACGCTGGAGGCATGCGAGCAACTGTTGGTCTGACGCTCGTAGGCCCCGAGGTCCGCCAGCGGCGGCGTACCGACACCCGTATCGGGAACCAGAATGTCATCATAGAAGCGCGGGGCGCCGGCCAGATCGGTGGTGACGCCGCTCGGGACCGCCCCGTTATCGCCGGCATCGATGGCCGGGCTTTCCCCTTGCAGACGGAGGTCACCATTTGCGGCATCCACGAACCGCGGGTCGGCGTTGATATTGCCGACGCCGCCCCAGCCGCCCTCCACCAGACTGTAGGCGACACTGGTGGTGGCACTGTCATCCAGGATTTGCGCGCCGGTGATGGCGGAGTTGCCCCAGAGGATGCTGTTGGTCAGCGTCGGGGTACTGCTGCCGCCCACGCCGTAGCTGTAGATTGCCCCGCCGTTGCTGCCAGCCGTGTTGCCGCTGAAGGTCACATTGGTCAGGGTCGGGCTGCTGGCGCCGCCATTGGCCCCCGAGTTATACAGGGCCCCACCGTGAGTGGTTGCATTGTTACTCTGGAAGGCGACCTGGGTCAGTGTCGGGCTGCTGATCCCGCCGTCGCTGCCCTCATTGAAGATCGCCCCGCCAAAGCCGGCCGTGTTGCCGCTGAAGATCAGGTTGATCAAGGTTGGACTGCATTCATTGCCGACGCCCAGGCCGTTACAGAACACACCACCGCCTCGGTCATTGGGCCAGGCAGCGCCGTTGGCCTGCCCACCGGTAATGGTCAAGCCGTCCAGACGGGTGGTGGCCGTAATACTGGTTCCGACGGTCCCATCCAGGGTCACCACGTGGTAGGCGTTCGCGCCAGCAATATTGGCCGGGTCGGTAACGACTCCGTCGGCGTCGGTGGTATCGTCGTCTCCGAGATCGCCGCTGAGCACCGTGCGGTTGGCCGCCCAGTCGCGCTCCGACCGCGCCGACTCATTGCCGGAAAAGCCGCCATACACGGCCACGCCGGGTGGAATATCGAAGCTGTCGCTGGGCGTCGTACCTGGGATGTAGACGCCTTCCGCCACCCAGATCTCGCTCACATTGGCACAGTCCCGCGCAGCATGTAGGGCCGTTTGCAGATCGGTATAGGCATCGGCCCAGTGGGTGCCGGCGCCCGCTCCGGTTGCACTCTGGTCGACGTACACCACGTCGGAAACGAGGGCGCAACTGGTATTCTGTCGCTCATAGGCCCCCAGATCCACCAGCGGCGGTGTTCCCACACCCGTGTCAGGCCGCAGCAGGTCATCGTGGAATCGGGGGGCGGCGGCCAGATCACCGGTGATGCCAGCGGGAACCGCCCCATTATCGCCGGCATCGATGGCCGGGCTGCCGGATCCAAGCCGCAGGTCGCCATTGGCTGCATCCACAAACAGCGGGTCGGCATCGAGGTTGCCGGCGCCGCTCCAGCCGCCCTCCACCAGGCTGTAGGCAACGCTGGTCGTGGCGTTGTTGTCATGGATCTGTCGGCTGAACGCGGCGTTGTTCCCCCAAAGGATACTATTTGTCAGTGTTGGGTTGCTGCTACCGCCCTCGCCGTAGCTGAAGATCGCCCCGCCGCTATCCCAAGCCTGGTTGCCACTGAAGGTCACATGGGTCAGGGTCGGGCTGCTATCACCACCGTTGGCGCCCGCGTCGTAGATCGCGCCGCCATTGCTGGTGGCGCGATTATTCCAGAACAGTGCATGGGTCAGCATCGGACTACTGGCGCCACCATCACTCCCCTCATTGAAGAGGGCCGCGCCAAAGGCCGCCGTGTTGCCACTGAAGATGAGGTTGGTCAGGGTGGGGCTGCATTCACTGCCGCTGCCATAGCCGTTGCAGAACAGCCCCGCGCCTCGGTCGTCCGGCGTGGTACTGCCATCGGCCTGGCCGCCGGTAAGGGTGAAGCCGTCGAGAATGGTGGTGCTGGTGATCGGGGTGCCCTCGGTCCCGTCCATCACCACGATGTGGTAGGCGTTCGTGCCGGCAATATGGGCCGGATCAATGACGACCCCATCGGCGTCGGTGGTATCATCGCCACCGATATCCCCACTTAGAATCGCGGGATTAGCCGCCCAGTCCCGCTCGGAGCGCGCCGTTTCGCCGCCGGCAAAGCCGCCGTAGACGGCCACGCCGGGCGGTATCGCGAAGCGGTCCTCCCGCGCCGCGCCAGGTGTGTAAACGCCGGCCGCGACCCAGATCTCCGCCACATCGGCACAGTCATGTGCAGTGAGGAGGGCCGCTTGCAGACTGGTATAGGCATCCGCCCAACTGGCGCCACTGCCCACTTCAGTCAAACTCTGGTCCACGTAAAGCACGCTGGGAACGGACGTGCAATCCACGTTCTGATGCTCATACGCGCCCAGATCCACCAGCGGCGCAGTACCCTGACCGGTATCCGGGGTTGCGGTATCGTCATGGAAGCGCGGTGCGCCGGCCAGGTCGGAGGTGACCCCGGCAGGCACCGCGGTGTTATTTCCCGCATCGATGGCCGGGCTCCCGGATCCAAGCCGCAGGTCGCCATTGGCTGCATCGAAAAACCGGGGGTCCGTGCTGATGTTACCGGTTCCGTTGCCGATCCAGCCGCCCTGCACCAGGCTGTGATTGACGGTGGTCGTCGCAAATTCGTCCAAAATCTGCGTACCGGTTGCTCCGTTGGCTACGTTGCCCCACAGAATGACATTGGTTAACAGGGGATTACTGACGCCATTGAGACCCGAGTTATACAGTACGGCACCCTCATCGGCCGTCGTGTTGCCCCAGAAGGTGACGTTGGTCAGCGTCGGGTTGCTGGTGCCTCCCATGCCATGGTTGAACATCGCCCCCGCCTTTTGCGCCGTGTTGCTCCGGAACACGGCATTGACAAGCGTTGGGCTGCTGTCGCCGGTGTTGGATCCATCGTTGTACATCGCCCCGCCAAGATTGGCGGTGTTGTCGCTGAAGATGACGCTGGTCAACGTCGGATTGCATTGCCCCGCATCCCCGCCGTAGCAGAACAACGCCCCGCCGTCGGAGGCGGCCGCATTGCCGCTGAACGTAACCTGGGTTAGTGAGGGGCTGCTGTCGCCGCCATACCCCCCGGCGTTGTAGATCGCTCCCCCATGGGTGGCGGCACTATTGTTCCGGAATGCGACCTCGGTCAGCGTCGGGCTGCTGAGCCCGTTGTTTCCCCCTTCATTGAACAGCGCCCCGCCGTAGGTTGCCGTGTTGCCGCTGAAGGTCAGATTGGTCAGCGTGGGGCTGCATTCACTCCCGCTGTCCGAACCGTTGCAGAACAGGCCGCCGCCGCGATCGTCAGGGGAGGCGGCGCCATTGGCCTGCCCGCCGGTAATGGTGAAACCGTCAAGGCGGGTGCTGGCGGTGATCGGGGTCCCGCCGGTTCCGTCCAGGGTCACCACATGGTAGGCGTTCGCGCCGTGGATGTGGGCCGTGCCGATGACGACGCCTTGGGCGTCGGTGGTATCGTTGCGGTCGATATCGCCGCTGAGCACGGTGCGGTCGGCCGTCCAGTCCCGCTCGGCCAGCGTCGTTTCGTCACCGGCAAAACCGCCGTACAAAGACAGCCATGGCGGAACGTTGAAGGTATCGCTGCGGGCCGTCCCCGGGGTGTAAACGCCAGCCGCCACCCAGACATCGCAAGCCTCCTCCACTACAAAAGCGTCTTGCAGCGAGCGATAGGCGGTGGCCCAAGAGGCACCGTCGGCCGGTTGGATGGCGTCCCGATCCACGTACACGACGCCTCCTGCTGGACAACTGGTGAGAGGCGTTTCGTAAGCGCCCATGTCCACAGTGCCATTTTGCACGCGCACCAGCCCGTTCAGATCGGTCGCTACGCCGGCGAGGATGGCGTTGTAGCCAACATCGATGGCCGGGCTGCCGGATTGGAGACGCAAGTCGCCAGTCGTCGCATCGACAAACAGGGGATCGTCGGTCAGGACGTTGGCCCCACAGGCGCCGCTCGACACAACACCAAACGAACACCCGCCTTGCACCACGCTGAAATCGACCCATGGCGCTGCATAGCTGTCGTATATTTGCGCGCCGCCGTTTGTCGCTGTGTTGCCCCAGAGAACGACGTTGGTCAGCGTCGGGCTGCTTGCCGTGGGTTCCTGAAAATCACCAACGTTAAATATTGCCCCGCCCAACCCGGAGGTGTTGCCGCTGAAGGTCACGTTGGTCAGCGTCGGGCTGCTGGAACCAGGATCCCAGCTGCCCGACTCACGGCTGCCGTCATTGTAAATCGCCCCGCCTCCGTAGCCGGCACTGTTGTTGTAGAACAGGGCATTGGTCAACGCGGGGCTGCTTCGACCATCATGGCCGTTGTTGTGCATCGCCCCGCCTTTGCCGCCGGCAGTGTTACCGATGAATATTACGTCGGCCAGGGTGGGACTCGCTCTGCCCAAAACACCGTAGTTGTAGATCGCACCACCACCATTCGAAGCCGAGTTTCCGAGGAAGGTCACATCGACCAGGATCGGAGAGCTGAAGCCATATTGGCCCCAATTGTAGATCGCGCCACCATCCGCGGCCGTGTTGCCTTTGAATGTGACATTGGTCAGCGTCGGGCTGCTGAAACCAGGATCCAAGCTGCCCGACCCACGGCTGCCGTCATTGTAAATCGCCCCGCCGCTGTTGCTGGCCATATTGCCGCTGAAGGTCAGGTTGACCAGCGTGGGGCTGCATTCACTACCGCCGCCCGAACCGTTGCAGTACAGGCCACCGCCCTGATCGTCGGGGGAGGCGCCCCCATTGGCCTGCCCGCCGGTAATGGTGAAGCCGTCCAGCCGCGTGCTGGCGGTGATATTGGTCCCGCCGGTCCCGTCCATCATCACCACATGGTAGGCGTTCGCGCCGTTGATATGGCTCGAGTCGGTGACGATGCCATTGACGTCGGTGGTGTCGTTATTGTCGATATCGCCACTGAGGACAGTGGCATGGGCTTGCCAGTCGCGCCTGTCCAGGCTACCGCCACCGGTGGGGAAACCGCCGTAGAGGGTAACGCCAGGCGGTATATTGAAGCTGTCACCGCGGGCTGCGCCGGGCGTGTAAACACCGGTCGCCACTCGGACCTGGTCGCCGCCAGCGGCGATGCCTAGGGCGTTCTGCAAATCGGTATAGGCATCGGCCCAGCTCGCTCCGTTGTTGGCACCGGTGGCGTTCTGATCCACATAAAGGGTTGCGGCATGGGCGATCGTTGCCCCAGGCATGGGCAGCAGGGCCAGTAGCAGCCAGGTGACCAGGGCGACCGGCAATAGTGCCAAGCGTTGGTTGTACTGGTTGGAAAGCCGAGACAACAACGAGAAGGGGGACAAAGAGATCAGCCGTGACATGAGATTCTTTTCCTGCTCCGCACCCTTAGGGTGCGCCGACGCGAGATGCGTCCATCGTTCGGGATTATGGGAGTGATCAGGCATAAGCCATTTCTCCTTTAATGCGACTGGACGACTGTCGGATTCCTTTTTGAAATGGGATTCAAGTGCAGTCTGAAAACGTATGCCATCGCGACGAACCTGAACTTGGCATAGGCTCAACATAGCTTTGCAAACGCCAATCAACTGGCGCCATACGAATGATCCGACAGGGTCCTGTTTGAAAGCCATTAATGACTCCTTTTCAAAGCAATATTATGCGCCAATCCTGGAACGCGTCCTTGTCTGTGCGTCTCGGATTTCTTTGCTCAGTGTCTCAAAGGGGCAATATTTGCGACTTGGCTGGCTCCTCATGGGCCGACGGGCGGTGCTCGGCTATCCCCTCCTTCGCCGAAGCGGCTTCCAACCGAGCGCAGCTCGGCGATCCGGTGTATGCGGCTCTACAAGTGCCTGCCCCGTCGTGGCCACGATGCAGTGTCGACGTCACTTTGCAATACCGCGGCGACGGGCCACCATCCCCACGAATATGCCCAATAACAAAATACCGGCAGGCTGAAGGAGGGGGACGGGGGTGGGTGAGGTCACCGTGGGCGAAGTCAACGAGACGGGGTTGAAGAAGGTGATGTAGCGTGCGCTGACGCCGCTGATCTTGGTTTCGACCAGGTTGCCGTTGCGATCGAGTTCATGGACACCGTTGTCGGTGGCGACGAGGAGATGGCCATCAGGCAGCTCATGGACGCCACGAAAGCGGCTGAGCCCCGCGGGGGCGTGAACCGCGATGCGGTTGCCATCGGCGTCGAGTTCCACGATGCCCGCCTGGGCGCCACTGAAGTTAGCCACCAGCAAGCCACCGCTGGCAGTGGTGGCGATCTGTTCGGGGAACGCATCGATGTCCGCCAGCGCGCCGAGGGGTGAACCCTGGGTATCGAAGCGATGGAGCTGAGCATTGCCGGTGCCGGTGCCGGCGCCGGTTACCAACAGGGCATCCTCGGTGACGAGTATGTCGAACGGCGAGTTCAGGCCGTCACTGGTGGCATTGATGCGGGTGCCCAGGTATTGTCCCGCCGCATCGAACTCGGCAACGGCATGGGCATTGCCGCCACTGCCCACCGTCACCAGCAGGTTCCCGCTGGCGTCGAAGTCCATGCCCCGCATGTTGTCGAGGATGCCATTGTCCACGCCGGACGCCGGCGCGAAGATACTCAGATAGTTCCCCTCCAGGTCATATTGGCGCACCACGTCTTCGAGCTGATCCGAGATAAGGAAGGAGTCCCCATCGGGAGAGGGCAGGATCTCGATGGGTGTGCGCAAATGGACTGGGTCCGGGGGAATGTAGTTTTCATCCAGTAAATCGCCGGTGACCGCATCGAAGGCCATCACCCGGGTCTGGCCCGAATCGGGGATCAACAGCAAGCCCGTGGCGGGTGGTTGGCTGAGGATGCGCGCCGCCCCAGGAGCAGAGGACGCCCAGGCCTCGACACCCTGCTCTTCAGCGACTCGCTCCGCGGCATTTGCCGCCATCACGTCCTGCACCGCAATAGCCATCAACAGCATGGCGACCCACGACCGAAGTCCATTCATCATCGGGAATTTCTCCTCGTACTGGATTTGATAGTGTGGCTGGGCACCGCTCCGCACCGGGGCACGAAGCGGCAACGTCAAGCCCGCTGGATCAGTGGGTCCATCGGCCCAATGGGGTCGATACGCCTTCCGCATCGAACCAGAGCAGCTCGGCGCCCTCGAATCGCAGCGGCGGCTCGGCAGGCGCCATCCAGTCGACCGGACAGGGTGCGCGCAGCACTTCGATGCCCGTTGCGCGCTCCACCGCCACGAACTGGCATTGCGTACCCGGGTTCTCTACGAATGCCGCCACCGTCGAGTCGGGACTGATGGCGGGATAGCGTGCCGGACCCGGCGGCAAAATCTCAAACGGCGCAGGCTGCGGCCAATCGATCTGCATCAGCCGTGGTTCACCGTCGGCCGGGGTGTGATCGAACAGGATCCGCGTCCCGGTGGCATCCACCGCCGGATGGGCCGCCTCGCCCTCCAGCTCGGCCGTTAGTGGGGTGAGAAGATCGTCCGCCGGCTGATACAGGAACAGGTCGCGGCCCGGGTCCTTGTCCGCGGGCATCAGATCCGACGCCTGGCTATGGAACAGGATGTGCTCGCCGGCCCCGTCGATGGCGGGATAGCCGCTCGCCCCGTTACCGGCCTCGCCGCTGGCCGTGCGGCTGATCAGCCAGAGCTGATCCGTCCGCATATCGATGGCATAGACATCGCTCACATCGTTCTCATCCTCGGCCACGAGCGCCTGGTCGGTGGTGAATACCAGGTAGTGGCCAACGCCGTCCTCGGTGAGAATCCCCAGTCGGTCGAAATCGACGCCATAGCGAGACAGGGCGTGTAACTGCTCGGCGAGCAGATCATCGGTCGCAAGGTAGGTGGCCAGCGGATCGCTGCCTGCCTTGCCTGTGTCAAAGGTGTTCACCGCCCTGGAGCGCCGACCCTTCGTCTGTCGCGGTGCGATCTGGATGGCCGGAATCTCATAATCACCAGCCTGGAAGGTGGCGCCCGCCTCCACCCGAAAGCCTTCACCTAGGGTGATCGTCGGGGCGGAATAGGTCACATTGGAGCCGGGCGTTGCGCGCACCTCAGTATGGGCGGTGATGCTGTTGTTGCCGACGCAGATGATGATTCCGGCCAGCTCCTCCCGTTCATAGCGGGTTTTAGTGACCAGCACATCATCGCCGTGACAGCTGTTGGTTTCGACAATGACCGCATCGGTATCCGCAGCGCTGTTGTTGGAGAGATCCGGGTCGGTCACCCCCCCCGGCACACCCACTTTGGCGGTGTTGGTCAGGGTGGGTTCCCGGTGCTCCATGTCGAGCGTGGCGTTGACCAAGTAGGTCACGGAAGAACCGGCCGGCAGCGTTACCCGATCGTTGAGGTCTCCGCCGCCCATGCTGCCGCAGCTCGCCCCTGGGCTGGCTTGGCAACTCCAGCTGACCGCGGTCAGGGCAGCGGGCGGGGCGTCGGTCACCTGCACCCCTGCGACAGCGCTTGGCCCGGCATTGGCAACGACGATGGTGTAAGTCATCTTCTGGCCGATCACGCTCTGGCTCTGTCCGTTGTCCTTGGTGATGCTCAGGTCGGCATATGGCCGCAGGGTATAGTCGAACCCAGGTGATATGCTCTCGAGGAAGTTGTCGTCTCCCGCATAGGTTGCGGTAATCGTCTTGCTTCCGTCACTGGAAAAGCCGATGGCGCAACCGGTTTCTGGCAGGATTGCGACACAACTGTCCACGCCGTCACTCAGGGTCACCGTGCCCGTAGGGGTCCCTGCGCCGGGGACGACAATGCTCAGCTCGAAGTCGAACCGGATCGGCTGGCCGTACAGGCTCGGGCCGGATGGATCTGCCCGGGAGATGGTCAGGCTGGTCGCCGCCGGGTTGACCTGGTGGCTTTCGGTTACCGAGGCGCTGGCGGTGTGGTTGCCGTCTCCCGCGTAGCTGGCCGTCAGTTCATAGGTTGCGGCCTGGTTGAAGGTGATGTCGCATTCGCCGTCGGCAACGGACGCGCTGCAGCTATGGCTGCCGCCGTCGCTTACCGTGACCGTGCCCGTCGGGCTGCCGCCGGCGACGCTGTAGCGGATGGTGACCGCTTCACCGACCACCGAGGGGTCGGGGGTGTCGCTGGTGATGGCGATCTCGCTCGGGGTCTTGTTGAGGGTGACCCGGTAGTCTTCGACTTCGCCGTCCAGGGCGCCGCCGCTGGGGGTGAGGCCGCCGGTGCTGTCGAGCCGGAAGCGGGCGTAGGTGTCGCCCACCACCGCGTCGGCGGGTACGGCGATGTCGAGGCTGTTGACGCCGGCGTTTACGGCTTGGTCGATGAAGACCTGTTCTCCGGCATCCTGCCAGTCGCCGTCGGCGTTGAAGTCGATCCAGGCGTTGAGCAGACCCGCGCCAGTGGCGGTGACCTCGACGCTGCCGGCGCCGCCCCGGGTCAACGGCGCGGTGAAGGCTATACCGTCTTCGTCGTTGGGGTCGCCGGTCAGGTCATCGCCGTCCGCCGCGGCCGTGGGTTGGCCGTCGAGTTCGCCGTCCCGCTGCGCGCCCAGCAGCAGCCCGCTGATGCCGTGGCGCGCGCCGTCGTTGACGGCGAGGGTGGGATAGATGCCTGTGATATTGTCATCGGGTGCATCACCCCAGTCGAGATCCCGAATGGTGTCGCTGGCGCTGGCGCTGTTGTTGGTGGCGTCCGGGTCGTGGGCGCCGTGGCTGATGCTGGCGCTGTTCTCCAGGGTGCCGCGGGCGTCGATGGCGAGGGTGGCGCTAAGGGTATAGGTGGCGCTGCCGCCTACTGGGAGGTCGATGCTGTCGTTGAGGTCGCCGCTGCCGCTGGCGGTGCAGCTCGCGCCGCCCGCGCCAACGCAGCTCCAGCTGGCATTAGAGAGCACAGCGGGCAGGGTGTCGGTTACCGTCGCGCCGGTGAGCGGGCTGGGGCCGGCATTGGCTGCCACCAGGGTGTAGGTGACCGTTTCACCGGGGAGGCTTTCGCTCTGACCGTTGTCCTTGGTGATGGAGAGATCGGCGCTGGGGTTCACGGTGTGCGACTCACCGGCAGAACTGCTGCCTGCATGGTTGGTATCCCCGCCGTAGCTGGCGTTCAAGGTGTAGTTGCCCGCGGCGGTAAAGGTGATGTCGCACTGACCAGCCGCCACGGTCCCGCTGCAGCCGTGGCTGCCGTTGTCGCTTACCGTGACTTGGCCGGTGGGGCTGCCGCCGGTGACGGTGTAACTAATGGTCACCGTCTCACCGACCACCGAGGGATCGGGGGTGTCACCGGTAATCTCGGTGACCGTGGCGATCTGGCTCACCTCATGGGGCTCAGTATCGCTGCTGCCAAGGAAGTCGGCATCCCCGCCATAGCTGGCGGTGAGGGTGTGGTTGCCCAGGGTGGTCAGGGACAGGGTGCAACTCGTGTTCGGCAGGGTGGCGGTGCAGCTGTCCTCGCCATCGCCGATGGTGACGCTGCCGCTGGGCGTGCCTGCACCAGGACTAGCGACTGTTAGGTCAAAGCCCACCGTAACCGCCTCGCCCGGTTGCGAGGGGTCTGGCGTGTCGCTGGTGATGGTCAGGCTGGTCGCCGCCGGGTTGACCTGGTGGCTTTCGGTTACCGAGGCGCTGGCGGTGTGGTTGCCGTCTCCCGCGTAGCTGGCCGTCAGTTCATAGGTTGCGGCCTGGTTGAAGGTGATGTCGCATTCGCCGTCGGCAACGGACGCGCTGCAGCTATGGCTGCCGCCGTCGCTTACCGTGACCGTGCCCGTCGGGCTGCCGCCGGCGACGCTGTAGCGGATGGTGACCGCTTCACCGACCACCGAGGGGTCGGGGGTGTCGCTGGTGATGGCGATCTCGCTCGGGGTCTTGTTGAGGGTGACCCGGTAGTCTTCGACTTCGCCGTCCAGGGCGCCGCCGCTGGGGGTGAGGCCGCCGGTGCTGTCGAGCCGGAAGCGGGCGTAGGTGTCGCCCACCACCGCGTCGGCGGGTACGGCGATGTCGAGGCTGTTGACGCCGGCGTTTACGGCTTGGTCGATGAAGACCTGTTCTCCGGCATCCTGCCAGTCGCCGTCGGCGTTGAAGTCGATCCAGGCGTTGAGCAGACCCGCGCCAGTGGCGGTGACCTCGACGCTGCCGGCGCCGCCCCGGGTCAACGGCGCGGTGAAGGCTATACCGTCTTCGTCGTTGGGGTCGCCGGTCAGGTCATCGCCGTCCGCCGCGGCCGTGGGTTGGCCGTCGAGTTCGCCGTCCCGCTGCGCGCCCAGCAGCAGCCCGCTGATGCCGTGGCGCGCGCCGTCGTTGACGGCGAGGGTGGGATAGATGCCTGTGATATTGTCATCGGGTGCATCACCCCAGTCGAGATCCCGAATGGTGTCGCTGGCGCTGGCGCTGTTGTTGGTGGCGTCCGGGTCGTGGGCGCCGTGGCTGATGCTGGCGCTGTTCTCCAGGGTGCCGCGGGCGTCGATGGCGAGGGTGGCGCTAAGGGTATAGGTGGCGCTGCCGCCTACTGGGAGGTCGATGCTGTCGTTGAGGTCGCCGCTGCCGCTGGCGGTGCAGCTCGCGCCGCCCGCGCCAACGCAGCTCCAGCTGGCATTAGAGAGCACAGCGGGCAGGGTGTCGGTTACCGTCGCGCCGGTGAGCGGGCTGGGGCCGGCATTGGCTGCCACCAGGGTGTAGGTGACCGTTTCACCGGGGAGGCTTTCGCTCTGACCGTTGTCCTTGGTGATGGAGAGATCGGCGCTGGGGTTCACGGTGTGCGACTCACCGGCAGAACTGCTGCCTGCATGGTTGGTATCCCCGCCGTAGCTGGCGTTCAAGGTGTAGTTGCCCGCGGCGGTAAAGGTGATGTCGCACTGACCAGCCGCCACGGTCCCGCTGCAGCCGTGGCTGCCGCCATCGCTGACGTTGACGGCGCCGGTGATCGGCGTGGGTCCGGATACCGAATAGGCAATGGTTACGGACTGTCCGGCCACTGAGGGGGAGGGGGATACGGAATCGATACTGACCGAGGTGTCTGCTTGGGTGATGGTCAGGGTGCCGTTGCCGCAGGTGATCGCGTAGTTGTCATCACTGCCGTTGGTGTCGCAGGTGATGGCGTAGGTTCCAGCATCACTCGTAGTGGTCGCCGTGATGGCGCCGGTGGGGAGGGTGTCGATCACCGAGGTGTTTTCACCGTACACAAACCCGCTGTAGCTGAAGGTGAATGCAGGATTGACGCCGCCAAAGGGACGGCTTTTGTCGTCCGCCGTGGCAATCAGGGCGGCCTTGTCGACGGTGACGTCGTGGGTGTAGGTGTAATTGCCGTCTTCATCGGTGACGGTGACGGTGATCGTCTTGGGGCCCGCGGAGGCAAAATCGTGGTTTGCCGAGCCACCAGCGGCCAGCAGGCTGAAGCAGTCTGCGCTTGTGCTGCCGTCGTCCCAGTCGATGGCGCAGGCGGTGGCGGTATCCGGGCCGGGATCGGTCAGGGCCGACAGGTTGAGGGTGTAGCTGTCCCCATAGGTGACCGTGGCCGCCCCCGACAGGCCGAGGGTGGGCGGCGTGTTGTCCACTGTAACGGTGGCCGCGGCCGTGGCATATTCAAGGCCATCGAAGACTCGCAGGCCGATGGTGCGTGACTCATCACCATCGTAACCCAGCGCCTGCAGCGTGGCCCAGTCGATGGAGGGGGAGACGCCGCTGGCGTCGTCATACTGGCCATCGTTGTCCAGGTCCCATTGATAAACCAGCGCATTACCATCAGGATCCGTGGCGCCGCTGGCATCCAGGTTCAGCGTGCCCCCCTCGGCGACCGCATAGGCGCCGCCGGCGGCTGCGCTAGGGGGGCTGTTGTTAGTGGCACAGGAGACGGATACATTGTCGATCAGGTAGCCGTCGTCTCCAAGCGGGCGCATGCCTCCGAACTGAAACTTGATCTGAAATCCCGGCCCGATGGTCACTCCATTGTCCGAGGCGATGGTGTCGAGATCCAGCGTCACGCTGCTATAGCTATCGTCAGATCCGTCAAAACTCATGGCCTGGACCCAGTTTGCGCCCCCGTCCCCACTGAAGAAGACGCCATCGTGTTCGTCGGGTGTCGTCCCCATTCCCTTCCACAAGAATTCCAGAGTCAGCGGATCGTCGACGGCGAGCATGGCCGATGCAAGCGAATTCCACTCAAGTCCACTCTCGGCGTCCAGTTGCAGGGCATAGTTCCCCTGGTAGGGATCGTAGGTGCCGACGGTGACTCGGCCATTAGCAAGGGTAGAAGGCGACCAATCTGCACCGAGAGTGGGGCCGCTCTCGAAATCATCGTGGAAACAGCGGGACTCAACGACCAGTTCCCCGAAGGTGTCATCGTAATCCCCGCCGAGCGGGTTGGTCGCCTCCGCCACCACGTCGTAGGCGCCAGTCGTCAGGGGAGTGGTTATCTCCACGCTCCAGGTACCATCCTGGTGGTTGGTTCCGAGATAGGAGTTGCCATCAACAGTGATCTCCAAGTCGGCATCGTGGGTGTTCACGGTACCCGTCAACGTTGGCGTGGTATCCATTGTGGTCAGGGCGTCAACGGTCACGTCGGGGGCTGCGATGGTCAGTTCGTCGACCGTGATGTCCGTAGATGTTTCCGTGCCCACCGCCGTGGCAACCACATCATAGGTATCGAGGGGCAAGGGGGTGGTGACCTGGGCGCTCCAGGTGCCGTCGCCGTGGTTGGTCGCAGTGTATGTGGATCCGTCCACCTCCACGCTGACCGCGGCGAATGGATCGTCAACCGTCCCGGTAAGCAGAGGGGTTTGATCACCGGTTGCCAGAAGGTCGATCGTGACGGTCCTGAAAAAGGCCACTGCGCTACCGTCGGGGACGGCGCCGGTGCCGTAGTAGTAGCTCAGCCCGTTTCCGGTGCCGTCCTGGATCCCGACGGAATAGTTGTCACCATCGGTGGCCATGGTTTGAAAGTGGATCTCGATGCGGCCTGATTCGAAGAGCTTGAACTGGAACGTCACCGGGTTTCCGCCACCGTAATGCTCTACCGTGTCAAACTGAACGATGAAGCGTCGGTTGGGGGCGGCGCCCAGAGTAGCATAGTAGATGTCTCCCCCCGCGCCGGGTTCTAGATCTCCCCACCAGCCCGCGATCAATTGCTCGCTGATCGGCCCAAAAACGTCAGTTACGGGTAACTCCCAGCTCTCGAAGAAGGAGTCCGTCGATGTGAAGTTCAGCAGCCCATTGGTGCTGACGTTCACTGTGTTGTGATCTGTGCCGTAAAACGGAAAGGCAAAACCGATGGCAACCGCTTCCGTTGCCTCGTCGCTGCCCGAGATTGCGGCGTGGGTACCTGCGCCCGAGATGTTTTCGAAATCATACGTAATTGCGCCACTGGTGATTTCGCCAGTGTAGATATAGCCATAGCCATCGGGCCCCCCGGTCAGGGGGGTTCGTGTGAGTTCATCGACGGTGCCATCAGAGGCCGTGCCCTGTGGATTGGCGGCCTGGGCGGCCACATCATGGGTGCCCGCGCTTACCGCTGTGGTGATCTCGACGCTCCAGGCGCCATCCTGGTGGTTGGTCGCGGGATAGGTATGACCTTCGACGGTGACCTGTACGATGGCATCATGAGCGTTCACGGTACCCGTCAGCGTGGGTGTGATATCCATTGTGGTCAGGGCATCAACGGTCACTACCGGGGCGGCGATGGTCAGTTCGTTCGTTGTTGCATCCGTGTACGTGCCAGTGCTCGCGATTACGTCATAGGTGCCCAGGACCAAGGAATTTGTGACATCGGCACTCCAGGTGCCGTCCCCGTGGTTGGTTGCAGTGTATGTGGATCCGTCCACCTCCACGCTGACCGCGGCCGATGGATCGTCAACCGTCCCGGTAAGCAGTGGGGTTTGATCGCCGGTAACCAGACCATCGATCCCAATGGGCTGGAAAAAGGCCACGGCGCTACCGTCGGGGACGGTGCCGGCGCCGTAATAGTAGCTCAGCCCGTTTCCGATGCCGTCCTGGATCCCGACGGAATGGCTGCCTCCGTCGGTAGCCATGGTTTGAAAGTGGATCTCGATGCGGCCTGATTCGAAGAGCTTGAACTGGAACGTCACCGGGTTTCCGCCACCGTAATGCTCTACCGTGTCAAACTGAACGATGAAGCGTCGGTTGGGGGCGGTTCCCAGGGTTTCATAGTAGATGTTCCCTCCCGCGCTTGGATTTAGGTCTTCCCACCAGCCCGCGATCAATTTTACACCAGTTGTACTGCCGTCAGTTTTCCAGCTAGAGCTGTAGGAACTAGTGGATGTGAAGTTCAAGTTCAGCAGCCCGTTGGTGCTGATGTTCACCGTATCGTGGTCTGTGCCGTAAAACGGAAATGGAAACCCGATTGTAGCCTCTTCCGTTGCGTCATCGCTGCCAGAGATTACGGCGTCGGCGGCTGTGCCCGAGATGTCTTCGAAATCAAATGCAATATCTGCAGTTTCGTCGCTGAAGACATAGCCGTAGCCGTCGGGTCCCCCGGTCAGTGCCTGGGCGTTGCTTGATAGCAGAACACAGAAGAGCAGGCCAAGAACCAGTGCAAGGAAACGATGCGCGAAATTCGCATCTCCTTCGAATCCGCGCTGCACTCCAGGGTGGCCGGGGTATGGCTCCGGTTCCTTGCGACCTGGAGGCGTCTTATCTGGCCAATCTCGAGCCGAACTGGCCGCCGCACTGTTATCGCCAATCATTGCTCCTCCTTGATCCATTCCTTCATCCGATAGGGGGTTGTAAGCCGTTTGTTCAGGGCGCGGTCCAAAAATGCGCTGTACCTGGCAATCCCGAGGCGATCCGGTTTCGACTCAGGAAGGCCCTACACGTCCGGCTTATGGACGGGCCTATATTTTGCCAAAGATCACGACTCCACATTTGTCTGTGTGTCTACTTGTTCTTGCCTCTGCGTCTCATATACCACGGAATAAAAGCGGCATCATCTCATGGTCGCGGAGTCCTTTGGTTAAGGAGGGGGGATGGGGTGCTTCGGGGAGCTTCTGGGCGGGAGAGCGGACGGCCAGGCGATATGCGGCCAGCCGCCAGGGGGGAGATCCTGAATCCGGCAGAAGCCACAGAGGCGCCCTCTCGTAAGAGTTCACGCCCCTACCGAAAACGCCCCCTCCCCCGGGAGAGGGCTGGGGCGAGGGCGCCAAACCCGCAAGGGGGGCGTGAACGGTTACCCTCCTCCTCGTAATCGAAATGATACGGTGATGCGCCCGCCTCCAAAGTTCACCGCTGGATCGGCAAGCCGGGCTCGGCCGATCGCCGCCCCAATCTTCGCCTATTCTCCGCCTGCCCCCCTTGCATCCCTCTCCCAAGATCCCCTTGGGAACGAGGGTCTTGGTGGTGCGTACCCGCCATTCGGTCCAGCGCATCCACAGCGGGCAAATCGCGCCGACGGCAGACAACCAGCAATCCCTTTATATTCACCACCAACCGTGAACTCCATTACGAAATCGGGTTGTACCGCCGCTATCGCCCTGATCTCTCGGTCCACACACCCACCTCGCGGCGGCCTCCGGCCATAGCCTCGAAGATCATACGTAATGGTTTTCCCTAATACGAAATAGCGCAACCTCCAATTTAACCTGTCTCACAGCAACGCCATAATGACCCGGCGAGCGGGACAAGGCGGATGTTTATCGTCTGGATCGATTGAAACCCACCGCTCATCCCGTCGAAACCAAGCAAACCTGCCAGGAGGATATTGGGAATGGCAATAAAGAAATTCAAAGGGGCTGGTCTAGCGCTCGCTCTGGCGAGCCTGACATCGGGCGCCGCCGTGATCAGCAGCGCGGCGCTAGCCGGCGCCGAAGAGTCGGTCGAGGCCGGCAAGGCGGTCGCCTTCGATCGCAGCAAGGGCAACTGCCTTGCCTGCCACCAGATCGAGGGCGGCGAAAGCCCCGGCAACATCGGCCCGCCCCTGCTCGTCATGAAGGTGCGCTATCCGGATCGGGAGAAACTCAAGGCTCAGATCTGGGACGCCACCGCCGTCAATCCGGAGTCGAGCATGCCCCCCTTCGGCAAGCACCAGATCATCTCTACTGAAGAGCTGGAGCAAGTGGTTGATTTCATCTGGACCCTGTAAGCGACAAGCCTGAGTAACTGGAGGATATAAATGAAGATTTCTAAGATGTTCACGGGCATGTTCGCGCTGGCGCTGGGCGCCGGCATGGCGGTTACCGCCCAGGCGGGTCCAGAGGAGGATCGCGAGGCCTTCCGCAACTTCTTCTACGAGCGCTTCCCGGACGTGCCCAAGGAAGATTTCGTCAACGGCGCCTACTCCATCGACCCCATCGGGCGTGAGAACTGGGAGGCGATCGAGGAGTTCCCGCCCTATGAGCCGTTCATCGACGCCGGCAAGGATATGTGGGATACCCCCTTCGCCAACGGCAAGACCTATTCCGACTGCTTTCCCGAAGGGCCGGCGATGAAGGGCAACTTCCCGCATTGGGACAAGGAGAAAGGCATGGTCGTCACCCTCGAATGGGCGCTCAACAAGTGCCGCGAGGACAACGGCGAGGAGCCGCTGAAGTACAAGAAGGGACCGATCAACGACATCGTCTCCTACATCGCCTACGAATCCCGCGGCCAGATCACCAACGTGGAGGTGCCCGAGGATGATCCCCGCGCGCTGGAGGCCTACGAGGACGGCAAGAAGTTCTACTACTCCCGTCGCGGCCAGCTCAACTTCTCCTGCGCCCACTGCCACCTGCAGAACGCCGGCATGCGCCTGCGCACCGAGATCCTCAGCCCCGCGCTGGGCCACACCACCCACTTTCCGGTCTATCGCTCCAAGTGGGGCACCGTCGGCACCCTGCACCGCCGCTTCACCGGCTGCAACAAGCAGGTCCGCGCCAAACCCTTCGACGCCCATGGCGAGGAGTATCGCAACCTCGAATACTTCCTCACGTACATGAACAATGGGCTTGAGCTCAACGGCCCTGGTGCGCGCAAGTAATCCGGGCGAGCGAACAACGGAATCTGGAGAGTTGATTATGAAGAAGATGATGACGATTGGCACGGCCTCGGCGGCGATCCTGCTCGGCGGCTCGCTGCTCGCGGGCAACGTTCAGGCCGGCAGCCACGGCGGCGGCGACCTCAGCGCCGAATCGGTGGCCAAGATGATCGAAGAGGCGGATGCCAAACGCAAGAAGGCGGCCTCGGTCAATGGCGAATGGCGGGATACGGGCAAGATGCTGAAGGGGGCGAAAAAGGCCCTTGATGCCGGCGACCTGAAGGAAGCGGCGAAGCTGGCGAAAAAGGCCGGCATGCAGGGCGAACTGGGCCATGATCAGGCGGTGGCCCAACAAGGCCCCTTCAAGGCCCCCTCTTATCTCAAGTATTGAACCCGTCCCAGGAGTGTAACCCATGAAATTGAAACATCTGATCGGCGCAGCCGCCGTCGGCGCATTGCTGTTCGCCGCCCCCGGAGCATTCGCCGCGGAGAGCAACAAGATCACCCCGACCATGGAGTCGGTCGAGGTCAACCACCACGGCAAGGAGATGGTCATTCGCCGCGCCGCCAGCAGCGAAGCCACTATCCCCGAGGCCTACTCCAAGACCGGGCGCCACTGTCCTCCGTTCTGTATCCAGCCGATGCATGCGGTCCCCGGGGTCGAGACGTTGGGAGAGCTGGAGGTGCTCGGTCACCTCAAGCGCATCCACAACGGCGACAAGAGCGTGATGGTGGTGGATTCCCGCACCCCCGAGTGGGTAGCCCGCGGTACCATCCCCGGTTCGGTCAACATCCCCTGGAACAAGATCAACATGGAGGTCCAGGGTACCTTCGAACTGGAAGCGGAGGCGGAGACCCTCACCGAGATCCTCACCGAGCAGTTCGGCGCCCACCTGGTCAACGGCCAGTGGGACTTTCGCACCGCCAAGACCCTGGTGTTGTTCTGTAACGGCATGTGGTGCCCCCAGTCTTCCCTCAACATCAAGACCCTGGTCAAGCTCGGCTACCCCCCTTACAAGCTGAAGTGGTACCGCGGCGGCATGCAGGATTGGGTCACCGCCGGCCTCAGCACCGTGAGTAAATAGACCTGTTGCACGTACAGGTGCTAGCTGTTTGATAGAGCCGATCAGCGACCGTCATCCGCAAGGAGCGGTCGCTTTTTTTCGTGAATCCAATCAGGGCCGCCACCCCTCCCGGAACCGAAGCAGTCCGGCAGCCGAGTCTGTGGCACAATGTTACCCTTGCCCCAAACATCAACATCCAGAGCCTGAAGAGTCTTAGTGATATGAGTATTTCCAGAAGAGAATTCATCCGCCTGATGGGCCTCGCCGGCGCCGCCGGCATGCTGCCCGTCTCCAGTTTCGCCGCCATGCGCAAACCTTCCGATCTGTACGAAACCCCCAAGTACGGCAATGTGCGTCTGCTGCACATCACCGACACCCACGCCCAGCTCAATCCGATCCATTTCCGGGAGCCCAACGTCAACCTCGGGCTGGGCAACGCCTACGGCAAGGCCCCCCACCTGGTGGGCCACCACCTGCTCAAGCATTTCGACATCGAGCCCGGCGGCATCGAGGCCCACGCCTTCAGCTACCTCGACTTTCCCGAGGCGGCCGAGAAATACGGCAAGGTGGGCGGCTTCGCCCACATAAAGACCCTGGTCGATCGTCTGCGCAGCGAGGCCGGCGACGGCAACAGCCTGCTGCTGGACGGCGGCGACACCTGGCAGGGCTCCGGCACCGCCTACTGGACCCGCGGCATGGACATGGTCGGGGCCTGCAACCGCCTCGGCGTGGAGGTGATGACCGGTCACTGGGAGTTCACCTACCTCGACGAGGAGGTGATCAAAAACGTCAAGGCCTTCAACGGCGATTTCGTGGCCCAGAACGTCAAGGTCACCGAGGATGCCCTGTTCGACTACCGCTTCGAGGATTTCGAGCATTTCGACGAGGATCGCGGCCTCGCCTTCAAGCCCTACACCATCAAGGGGGTGGGCGGTGCAAAGGTCGCGGTGATCGGTCAGGCCTTCCCCTACACCCCCATCGCCAACCCCTCTCGCTTCATCCCCGACTGGACCTTCGGCATCCAGGACGAACGCATGCAGGAGATCATCGATGAGGTGCGCGAGAACGAGAAGCCGGACCTGGTGGTGGTGATCTCCCACAACGGCATGGACGTGGACCTCAAGATGGCCTCCCGGGTCACCGGCATCGACGTCATCCTGGGCGGTCACACCCACGACGGCATGCCCGCCCCGACCCTGATCGAGAACCCGGGCGGCAAGACCCTGGTCACCAACGCCGGCTCCAATGGCAAGTTCGTGGGCGTAATGGACATCGACGTGCGCGACGGCAAGATGCGCGGCTACCAGTACCGCCTGCTGCCGGTCTTCTCCAACCTGCTCGACGCCGACGCCGAGATGCAGGCCTACATCGACGAGGTGCGCGCCCCCTACAAGGATCAACTGGAAGAGAAGCTGGCCACCGCCGAGGAGACCCTCTACCGCCGCGGCAACTTCAATGGCACCTTCGATCAGGTGATCTGCGATGCCCTGACCAAGGTCAACGACGCCCAGATCAGCCTCTCCCCGGGCTTCCGCTGGGGCACCACGGTACTGCCAGGCCAGACCATCACCATGGACAACGTGATGGACCAGACCTGCATCACCTATCCCGAGACCTATCGCCGGGAGATGAGCGGCGAGGAGATCAAGCTGATCCTGGAAGATGTCGCCGACAACCTCTTCAACGAGGACCCCTACTTCCAGCAGGGCGGCGACATGGTGCGCGTAGGCGGCCTCGATTACGTCTGCGAACCCGCCGCGGGCTTTGGCAAGCGCATCACCGACATGGCCCTGAACGACGGCACCCGGATCGAGGCCAACAAGAAGTACATGGTCGCCGGCTGGGCCACCGTGGGCGCCAAGTCCCCCGGTCGACCGGTCTGGGAGGTGGTCGCCGACTACCTGCGCGACCAGAAGACGGTCAAGATCGACAAGCTCAATACCCCCAAACTGAAGGGCGTGAAGGGCAATCCCGGGATCGCGGAATATCCGGCATAGCCTGGCGTCTCCGCCATTGACTGGAGCGCCGAGCTGAGCCCGGCGCTCCACAAGGATATCGCCCCGTCGCGAAAGCCCCATCGCGAAATCGAATGGAAGACGGAACCTAACCCCCAAGCTAGAGGATCGAATAATGCGCAAACCTTTTTCCGCACTGCTCGCCGGCTTGGCTCTGCTTGCGGTCTCGGCCACGACATACGCCGGCGAGACCCAGGTCATCTGGCATGGCCATGCCACCGTCGAGATCGTCACCCCCAAGGGGGCGGTGCTGATGATCGACCCCTGGCTCGGCAACCCCAAGAACCCTCGCAAGGATGACCAGCCGGTCGACAATCTGGAACGGGTCGACTATGTGCTGCTCACCCATGGCCATCGCGACCACGTCGCCGATGCCAGTCCGATCGCCAACAAGACCGGCGCACGGTTGGTCGGTCAGCCGGAGCTGGGCAAGGTGATGGCCAAGCTCAAGGGCTATCCCGGCGATCAGATGGGCTTCGATACCCTGATGAACATGGGCGGCACCATCGAGGTGGCCGATGGCGAGGTCGCTATCACCATGACCCCGGCGATGCACTCCAGCGGCCTCGACGACCCCTTCGCCGAGGATGACGCCAAGCGCGCCCCGGTGGTCTATGCCGGCAACCCCGCCGGCTTCGTGGTCAGTATCAAGGACGGTCCCACCATCTATCATACCGGCGACACCGACTACTTTGGCGATATGGCGCTGATCGGCGAACGCTTCGCCCCCGATCTGGCGCTGCTATGCGCCGGCGATCATTTCACCATGGGGCCTGAATGGGCGGCAAAGGCCGGCAAGGCGGTGAAGGCCGGGCTTGCGACGCCCATTCACTGGGGTACCTTCGGCATCCTCGCCCAGAGCATGGACCCGTTCGTCGCCGAAGCCGACAAACTGGGCGTCAAGACCAAGGTCATCGTCCCCGGCGACAAGCTGGTCTATGATGGTAAGAAGCTGAAGGATTGATCTCCAGAGCCCGAGCCAGCGGCGACCGGCGCGCCGCGGCGAGGTCTTCAAGACGCTCCATCCTCCTCCACCAGCCACTTCAACAGGCGATCGAAATCCAGCGGCGCCACCCCGGCCAGCGCCCGGGCGTTGGCCTTGAGGCCAACGGGGTTGCGATAGAGATCGGGGTCGTGAAAGGCCAGGGCGAGGTATTGCCCGGGCTCTTCGGGAACGGGGAGCACCCGTACGCGACGATTGAAGCTGCCCCACAGGCGGTTGAGGTGGCCGTCCCATCGGCGGCGATCGCCGGTGAGGTTGGCGCAGAGCACGCCCGCGGGCTTGAGGCAGGAGGCGACGGCGGGATAGAAGGGGGGCGCGACGAAGCTCTCGGAGATGCCATCGGCGTCGAAGGCGTCGAGGAGAATGATGTCGAAGCGCTCCCGAGTCCCGGCGAAGAAATCCAGTGCGTCCGCATGGATAATGCGCAACCTGGGGTCATCCGGCAGTTGGAAGTGTTCGCGCAGGGCGATGATCTCTTCGCTGATCTCCACCGCCGTCACCCGACAGCCCGGCAGATAGCGGTGGCAGAACCTGGGCAGGGAGCCGCCTCCCAACCCCGCGATCAGGATATCCGCGGGCGTCGGCGCGAACAACAGGCAGGCCATCATGTAGCGGGTATAGGGGAGCACCAGGGCATGGGGGTCATCGAGGCGCATGGCGCTTTGCACATGCCGCCGGTCGAAGTAGAGGCGTCGCTCGCCCCGGCGCTCCACGACCCTGGGTCGCACGGCGCCGGCGGCCCCCGCGGCGATCGTTTTTTTCATGGCCTCACTCATCCCGCCGATCTCGATTGGTCAATTGTCCCGACAGGCGATAACATACCATCATTTCAAAAGAACGAGGGAAGGTAACGGCGTTTTTGCGCACTCTCTGGCAAATGACCCGTGGTAAAATTCACCCTTTGGTGTCGCATGATATGCTTTGAGTCATCTTCCGTTCACACCACGACCATGCACGGGTAACCCTTGATGCGCCTAGCAACCCTTGCCGCCTGCTGCCTTGCTGCCCTCTCCTGCCCATTGTCGACGGCGAGCGCCGCTGACCGGGAGATCCTGTTCGTGGATTTTCACAAAATGGCGACCGCCTCGCGCCTGCTGCTCACGCCCCATGAAAGCCCGGCCCCGGTGTTCATCATCGACCACGAGATGATTCACGCATCGGGGTTTTCCGAGATCCATGAGCTGCTGCGCCTGGTCCCCGGTTTTCAGGTGGGGGAGTCGCCAAGCCGCTCACCGCTGGTGGTCAACCACGGCCTGGGGGATAACCTTCCGCGCCGAGTGCTGGTGATGATCGACGGCCAATCGGTACAGAATCCGTTGTGGGGAAATGTCGAGTGGCAGGATCTGCCGCTGCGGGTGGAGGATATCGACCGCATCGAGGTGGTACGCGGCCCCAACCAGGCGACCTACGGCGCCGCCGCCTTCCAGGGGGTGATCAACATCATCACCCGCGATCCGCTGCAAGAGCAGGGAAATTCGCTAACCGCCCGCTATGGCGACCAGGATATGCGCGAACTCTACCTGCGCGGCGGCGGCGAGGTGAACGGCATCGCCTGGCGGCTGAGCGGGTCGGCGCGCGAGGCGACCAACTTCCCGGTGCGCGCCGATCATCCCGAGGACAAGCTGGAGGCGATCGAGCGCTACACCGTCCACCTCAAGGCCAACTATCGCCCCAACTTTACCGACGAGTGGGAGCTCCAGGCCGGCCTCAGCCGCGGTCAGGACCAGCGCGGCGATCGGCAGCGCAATTATCTGGAGGAGTGGATCAACGAGGACAACACCAGCCGCCTGTTGCAATTGCGCTGGGGCCGACTGCTCGACCACGGTTCACGACTCTCGATCAACCTGTTCCACTCCTCCCGCGAAGAGGAGAGCACGGTCCACCAGCTCCCCATCGACGCCGAGATCGCCCCGCTGGCGATGATCCCCATCGACACGGATCTGAAATCCCAGCGCAACGAACTGCAAATACAGTACAACTTCACCCCCCGGGACGACCTGGAGGCGGCGCTGGGGGCGGAGATCCGCCACGACGCGGTGGAGTCGGACCACTACCTCTACGGCCTTGGCGAGGTAGAGGGCGTCAAGTGGCAGATCTTCGGCGACATGAGCTGGAACTTCGCCGACAACTGGCTGCTCAACCTCGGCGGCATGCTGGAGAAGCACTACAACACCGAGCTGCTCTTCTCGCCCCGTATCGCCCTCAACCACACCCTGGCCCGCGGCCACACACTGCGTATGAGCGGCGGCCGCGGCTATCGCGCCCCCACCATCTTCGAAGAGCATGGACAGGAGGCCTTCCCCTACTCGGGCGGCCTGGCCGACGTGGATATCTGGAATTACCACGACCTGGACCCGGAATCCCTCAGCTTCGCCGAACTCGGCTACCTGGGGGAATTCGACGACATCGGCCTGAAGGTCAACGGGCGGCTGTTCATCGAGGAGTACGCCCACTACATCGACGTCGAGTCCTGCATCCTCGATCCCGAGACCCCGACCTGGGACGCGCCGGTGTGGAGCACCGTCCACAACGAGCCGCGCGCCCATGGCGAGCGCTGTCCCTTTGCCGTCCCCGAGGGTTACGCCCGCCCCATCGGCTTCGCCGGCAATCCCTGGCGCAACTGGCAACTGGAGGACGGCTGGACCGACCGTTTCGGCAGCTACAAGGCCTTCATCTTCTACAACTCCGACAAGATCCGCATCCATGGCGCCGACCTGACCCTGGACTGGCGTCACGCCGACCTCGGCCGCTTCATCCTCAGCCACGCCATCACCCGCATCGCCGCCCACGGCCATACCGATCGCGATGCGGAGGTCTCCGCGCCCAACAACAGCACCAGTCTGTTATGGATGAAACGCTGGCCCGGCGGCTGGCACACCAGCGCCGGTCTCTATCGGGTCGGCTACATGAAGTGGCCCGCCGGTGACGATCAGCGCCGCTATACCAAGCTCGACCTGCGTCTGGCCAAGACCGTCAACGCCCAAGGTTCCGATGGCGAATTCGCCATCACCTTGCAGAACCTCAACGGCGACCATGGTGAGGTGCGACCGGAGTACCGCGCCGACTCGCGGGTGTTCGCCAGCCTGAAGTGGAGCTGGCGGTAAGGGCCGCGGAAAGAATAAAACATCCCAAGATCGCACAGCCAGCGGTTCGCTCGCAAGGCGCGCAAAGGGTTGCATAGCGGCACTATGCGGCCCTTTGCGCAACGCCGCGAGCAGGCCGCTGGCGCAGCGAGACGGGAGGTGTAACTATTCAGCATGACAGTGCAATAGGGAGAATAGACAGGATTAACAAGATTATTCAGGATTTACAGGATTCTCAGTTCGCGAACAATGTTCTGGTGTAGAAAGCTGATGCCGCCATGTTGCGGGATGGGCATGCATCAACTCTGCGCCCACGTCGGACAGAACTCCCAGCCGGCACCGCAATCACATCATGTCAATCCTCAACATCCTGTTAATCCTGTCTAACGATCATGAAAGCGGTCCCAGCACCCCGGAAAATGAATCGAACTCAGGACTGCCAGTCCTTGAAGGACTGGCAGTCCTCCTGCTGATTCACAGTAATTCTTATGCTGAATGGTTGCTGGGAGGTTTTATTTTTTCCGTGGGCCTAACGGTCATGGAGTGATGCACCACCCCGGGAAATGAATCAGCCCAAGGAGTGGCAGTCCTTTGAGGACTGCCACTCCTCGGTAGATTCACAGTAAAGTCCCCTACTTCTCGAACAGCGCGCCGACGAACTCTTCGGGATCAAAGTGGCGCAGATCCTCGATCGCCTCGCCGACGCCGATAAAGCGAATGGGGATGCCCAGTTTTTCGGCGATGGCGAAGACGATGCCGCCCTTGGCGGTGCCGTCGAGCTTGGTCAGGGTAATGCCGGTCAGCCCCACCGAGTGATTGAACTGCTGGGCCTGATTGACCGCGTTCTGGCCGGTAGTGGCGTCCACCACCAGCATCACCTCGTGGGGGGCCTCCGGGTCGATCTTCTTCATCACCCTGGCGATTTTAGCCAGCTCTTCCATCAGGTTGGACTTGGTATGCAGGCGACCGGCGGTATCGGCGATCAGCACATCAATGCCGCGGCTGGTGGCCGCTTGCAGGGCATCGAAAATCACCGACGCGGAGTCGGCCCCGGTATGCTGGGCGACAACCGGGATCCTGTTACGCTCGCCCCAGCTCTGTAGCTGCTCCACCGCGGCGGCGCGGAAGGTATCGCCAGCGGCGAGCATCACGCTCTGTCCTTCTTCTTGCAATCGCTTGGCCAGCTTGCCGATGGTGGTGGTCTTGCCAGCGCCGTTGATGCCCACCATCAGGATCACCTGCGGCTTGCCCTCCGCCGCCTGCCTGACCGGCTTGTCGCTCTGCTCCAGGATCTCCCGCAACTGCCCCTTGAGAATGCGGCTAAGCGCCTCCGGATCGGAAAGCTCCTTGCGCCGCACCCGCTCGGTCAGATCGTCGATGATGCGAGTCGTCGCCTCCACCCCCACATCCGCGGTCAGCAGCAGCGTCTCCAGCTCTTCGAGCAGATCATCGTCGATGTTCTTGCGGCCCAGCAGGAGATTGGCCAGACCGTCGGTAAAGTTGTGACGGGTGCGGGAGAGGCGACTCTTGAGGCGGGCGAAAACGCCCTGCTTGGGCCTCTCCGGCGGCTCCGGCTCGGGGGGCGGTGGCGACGGATCACCCTCCTCCGCCTGTTGCGGGGAGGACTCCTCGACAAGGCTCTCCTGGGCGGCCTGAACGGCTTGCGCCTCTTTCTCTTTTTTACGTTTTCCGAATCCGAACATGAAGTAGTTATAACCTAAACGACCATGAGAGGCTTTAAAGACCCCCGAAAAATGAAAGAATCTTCATAACCCTCCGTCATACCGCACATGGAAGTGCGGTATCCAGAGGCAAGGATGCCGTCCATGGCACTGGATTCCGGCCTTCCCCCTGCCTTCGCAGGGGGAAGGCCGGAATGACGGCGTTCTTTCACAGTAATTTTATTCGCTCGCGTCGCCCTGCTCGTCGCGCAGGGCCGATAGCTCGCTTAAAGAGAGGCCCGTCTTTTCCGCGATCACCTCATCTGGCAACAGGCCCAACAAGCCGCGGGCCAAGCGTCGGACAGTAGCCCTTTCAGCCAGCTTCCCCCGCTCCAACCCCCGCTCCAACCCCCGCTCCATTCCCAACTCATAGGAAGGCAACTTCTCAACATCCACTTGGGTAAGCATCTTTTCCGCCTCCTTGATATTCTCTTTCAAATCGCGATTTTCCGACAGAATCTCCAGCATGTCGATATATTCACGAAAGCTTCGCGCATCCTCCCCGGTAAGCTCGCGCAGACGAAATACGATCCGATTGATCACCGCCTGAGGTTCGTGATCGCGGAAATTGCACAAGATCGCGAGGACCAAGGCGTCAGGATTGTCCTGCCGTATCAGGGTGTCACAATCCACATCCTGGACATCCAGCAGCCCGTAGCGATATTCCAGCTTCGCTTCGCCGATGCCGTCCTGCATGCGCAAACGATCCGCGCCGATATAGATCAGGTGTTGGCGCACGGCCAGGTCCGGGTGCCGGAGACGAATATCCGTGAGGTAGCGCAGCATTCGCCATGGCATGGAGCGGTCATTGGTATTCTGGATCTCCACATGCAGGATGAATGGCTCGCCGCCGATCTCCCGCACCCGCACCACCATATCGGCACGTCGATCTTCGATACGCTGATGTTCGGTCTCCAGCAACTCCAGCGAATCCGCCTCGATCTTGAGCCCCAGCAGATAGGTCGCCAAGTCATACGCGAGATGGCGAAACGTCTGCTTGCTGATAATGTCCTTGTCACCCATGACCAACCGTGAACCTTCTCCACTGAACCCGGTCTCTAGCAAACCAGGCACGCGAAGCACGCTTGCCTTTTTACTCCGACCGCTCAATCTGGAACAATGCGCGTCATTCTATCGGGTTCAGGTCCCAACCAACAGAGGAAAAAGATGATGAGGTCGACCGGATCGTTCTTGCTTACCGCTCTCCTGGCGCTGGCCGGGGTCGCCCCGTCCGCATCGGCGAAGAGCGGCGATGTCCACGAAACCATGCTCGACAACGGCATGAAGATCCTCGTCAAGGAGGACCATCGCGCCCCCATCGTCACCTCCCAGGTGTGGTACAAAGTCGGCGCCAGCTACGAGCCGGCGGGCATTACCGGCATCTCCCATGTGCTGGAGCACATGATGTTCAAGGGCACCGAAAAACACCCGCAGGGGGAGTTCTCGCGCATCATCGCCGCCAACGGCGGCGAGGAGAACGCCTTCACCGGGGCGGACTACACCGCCTACTACCAGACCCTGGCCGCCGATCGACTGGCGATCTCCATGGAGCTGGAGGCGGATCGCATGCGCAACCTGCTGCTGTTGGACGAAGAGTTCGCCAAGGAGGTGCGGGTAGTGATGGAGGAGCGCCGCCTGCGCACCGAGGACAAGCCCCTGGCCCTGACCTACGAACGTTTCAAATCGGTGGCCTACGCCAACCTGCCCTACCAGCAACCCATCATCGGCTGGATGAACGATCTGGAGAACCTCGAAGCCGCCGACCTCAAGGATTGGTACCGCAAATGGTACGCCCCCAACAACGCCACCCTGGTGGTGGTGGGCGACGTGCAGCCGGATGAGGTCTTGGCGCTGGCGAAGAAACACTTTGGCCGCTTCCAGGCCGAGGAGCTGCCCAAACTGAAACCGCTGCGCGAACCGCCGCCGCGGGGCATGACCGTCGCCAAGGTGCGCGCCCCCGCCAAGCAACCCTACCTGATCATGGGCTACGGCGTGCCGGTGCTGGCCACCGCCGAAGAACCCATGGAGCCCTACGCCCTGGAGATGCTGGCGGCGATCCTCGACGGCGGTGACAGCGCCCGGATGTCGAAAGAGCTGGTGCGCGGTCAGGAGATCGCGGTCTCTCTGGACGCCGACTACAGCGCCTTCTCCCGCCTCTCCACCCAATTCACCTTCGACGGCATCCCCGCCGACGGCAACAGCACCGACGACCTCAAGCAGGCGATCCTCGGCCAGATCGAACGGGTACGCGAGGAGCTGGCGGAAGAGACCGAGATGGAGCGGGTGCGCGCCCAGGTGATCGCCGGCAAGGTCTATGAACTCGACTCGGTCTTTTATCAGGCGCTGCAACTGGGCCTGTTGGAGACGGTAGGGCTGGGCTGGCCGACCCTGGATGAGTACGTCGAAAAGATCCAGGCGGTCACCGCCGAACAGGTGCGGGAGGTGGCGCGCAAGTACCTCACCGAGGAGCGCCTCACCGTAACGGTGCTCGACCCGCTGCCGATGGATGAGAAGACCGCGCAACTGCAAGGAGTCCAGTACCATGGTCGCTAAGATGAAACGCCTTGCCCTCGCCTGCCTGAAGTCAGTACAGCCACGCCCCCGTCGTCCGGGCATCTCATCCCGCCATGGTTGTTCATGGCCCAATCAATCTCGCGCGGCGGCGCGGAGAACGCCAAGCGTCCCTCTCCGCGGCTCCGCGAGAGGGTCTTGTGGATATTTGAGCGCCGCGATATTCGTGGCATTATCCCTGATCGCGACCCAGTCCTTGGCCACCCCCGAGATCCAATCCTGGCATACCGAGAACGGCGCCAAGGTGCTCTTCGTCGAGGCCCCCGAACTGCCCATGCTCGACGTGCGCATCGTCTTCGACGCCGGCAGCGCCCGCGACGGCGAGCTGCCCGGCCTGGCCAAGATCACCAATGGCCTGATGGTGGACGGGGCCGGCGAGTGGAACGCCGACCAGATCGCCGAGCGTTTCGAGTCGGTGGGCGCGGAGCTGGGACTGGGATCGCTGCGCGACATGGCCTGGTTGTCGGTGCGCACCCTCACCCAGGACAATGCGCTGGAGACCAGCCTGGCGACCCTCACCGCGATCCTCGCCAAGCCCACCTTCGAGGGCGACGACATCGAACGCAACCGCCGGATCATGCTCGCCAGCCTCAAGCAGGAGGCGCAAAACCCCCGCGACGTGGCCAAGAAGCGCTTTCTGTCCGAACTCTTCGCCGGCCACCCCTACGCCAGCCACGACGGCGGCGCCGAGACATCGCTGGCGGCGATCAGCCGCGACGACATCGCCGGCTTCCATCGCCAATACTACGGCGCGGCCAACGCCGTCATCGCCCTGGTCGGCCGCATCGATCGCCAACAGGCGGGGCAGATCGCGCAACGCCTCACCGCCGCGATGCAGCCCGGCGAAAAGGCCCCGCCCCTGCCCGCGGTCGCCGCCCGCGAAGAGGGGGAGACCATCCACATCCCCTTCCCCTCCAGCCAGAGCCACCTCTACATTGGCCAGCCGGGCATGTACCGCGGCGACCCCGACTACTTCACCCTCTACGTCGGCAACCACATCCTCGGCGGCTCGGGGCTGGTCTCCCAGCTCGCCGACGAGGTGCGGGAGAAGCGCGGCCTTTCGTACAGCGTCTACAGCTACTTCTCGCCGATGCGCCGCAAGGGCCCCTTCATTATCGGCGCCCAGACCAAGAACGACCAGGCCGACCAGGCCCGCGAGGTGATGCTGGAGACCCTGCAACGCTTCACCGACCAAGGCCCCAGCGAACAACAACTCAAGGAGGCCAAGCAGAACATCACCGGCGGCTTCCCGATCCGCATCGCCGGCAACAACAACATCGTCGAATACCTGGGCATGATCGGCTTCTACGACCTGCCGCTGAGCTATCTGGACGACTTCACCGGCAAGATCGAGGCGGTAACCCTGAAAGATATTCGCGATGCCTTCAAACGACGCCTGACCCCCGAAAACTTTCTGGTGGTGGTGCTCGGCGGCGAGGGCTGACTGGGAAAGCACTGCCCTCGCCAGGGCGGGGCTGCAAGCCCCGCCCCGCTGAAGGTTTGCCCACGAAGTGAGGCGCATAATCCCCGGAAAACGCCACTATGGCTTATCTTCACGACATTGCCCCCGGCGCCGCCGCCGCGCGTCCCCACTCAGATGCCAAGGCCACCGAGACGCGGATATCGCGAAAGGTTCCCCGCACCAAAACAACAAGGCATCAAGCCAAAGAGCATGGTATAACATTCCCAACCAAGACCCACCAAAAGGTGCATCACCATGTCCCCCGATCTTGCCAGGCGGTTATGCCGCAGCCTCGCCATCCACGCCATTGAGACCGAGTTGTCGTTGCAGTACATGGAGCCCTATCCGGAGGAGTTGGCGGAGGAACTGCGGACGGCCAAGGAGTTGATCGTCGAGGCGGGTTTCGATATCGACGAGCTATACCCGCCAAACGAGCGCCCTTTCACCTCCGAGGCGTAGTCAGCCCCCGGTCATGCCGGCCGGCAAATCTTGGGGACAGCCTTTACCCAGCAGGAACCGGAACGAGAGATGGCGACAGTGCACGCACCGAGGACAAGCGGTCCCCAAGTTCGGTTGATGCGGTGGCGGGCGGATAGTGTGTTGATACGGCCCCTGTTTCGAGTACAGGCCCTGGGGCGGTGGGATTACCCCTCACACGCGCAGGCGCGTGAGGACCAAACGCCGCTGCGCGAGGAGTCCGGAAATCGTCGGACCGGCATAGGATGTGCCGAATAAAAAGCCTTGTCGCTCGGTCGACGGCACATCCTTCTATGCAGAACCGAAAACCGTCGGCGTACCCCCGAAATGAGGCGCATCATTCCCGGAAAATGCCACGATGGCTTATCTTAATGACACTTGATTAGCAAGATATCTCAGTTGTCTTGGATGCGCCGCATCCCGACTCGGACCGCGACGCGGTCAAGACTGCATTCCCATGCGGC
>JAABSM010000034.1 GCA_011390365.1 Gammaproteobacteria bacterium | reverse complement strand
TATCCATGACTATATCGCCCTGGACTCACCAATGTATGCCCGGCGAGTTAGTGAAGAGCTGGTAAAGAGGACCATTGGCCTGGATACATTTCCCCGTAAAGGCAAAATGGTACCGGAAGTAAACGAAGACGCGGTGCGTGAACTAGGCTTGTATTCCTACCGGATTCTGTACGAAATCAAACCTGATCAACTGATCGAAGTGTTGGCCGTGATTCATAAGCGACGCCATGTTGAAGCAGAGGATATCCCTAGGAATATGTAGTGGCTAGTTAGGCGCGCGCTGCCGCGAAGACTCAACAGCCCCCCAGCATCTGAAGCACCGTAACGCACCATCCCCGCCACATGAAGATTCAGGAGTGGTACATTATGCCCTGCGTGGATGTTGTGCATTACCGGTCCCCCTGCGCCGCGGACGGGAACCAGATGGATGCGCCGCATCCCGAACCTGACCGCGGCGCGCGGGAACGAGATCAAATAACAACTTCAGGACAAAACACACATGAAGATCAAACCAGTCATTCTCTCTTCGCTCCTTCTCCTGGCCACCCTTCCGGCACTGGCCTCGGACTACCAGACGTTCGCCGAAGAGATGATGACGCCCTACGGGTTCTACAAGAAGTCTCTCGCCCTCACCAGCAAGCAAGAGAACCGCGACAAGGCGATCGCCGAGGTCGAGAAGCTCATCCAGTCATGGAAGCCCTTTGCCGAACGCTATGCCGACGATGCCCCTGATCGGCTGACAACCATCGCCGATTTCGGCGACAGGATCCGCCGCCCGCTGGCGGTAGCCAAAGAGGCGTTAAACACGCTCAAGGCCGGCGAGGTCTGGCAGGCCCACATGCAGCTGGAAGAGATCCGCTACACCCTGTGGCAGATGCGAACCGAGGCGGGCATAGTCACCCTCAACGACAAGATCAACGACTTCCACGAGGCGATGGAGATCGTGCTGGACGGCATCGAGGAGGCAGAAACCGCCGAGCAACTGCAACATGTCGGCAGTCGTTACGGCGCCTGGCTGCGCATCAAGTGGCTGGAGGTGGCCCGAATGGCCGACACGGCTAGCGACCAGATCGCCTTCAACGCCGCCGTGCAACAGGGTGAAGATGCCATCGCCGAACTGCTGCCGCTGCTTAGGCGAGGCGAGAAGGAAGCGGCGGAAAAGGCCGGCGGTAAAATCAAGAAGGCCTACAAGGTGATCTTTTTTCTGCCAGAGTGCAGTTAGGCGTTTGCTAGCGACAATAAGTGTCTATACTTCCACATTTGTCCTTTCCCGGGTTATTGGCCTGCTCAGCACTCTATCGTAGCCTTTCCCGCAACACCGACAGGATTCACCGAAAAATGGAGCAATCAAAGGCTCTTTCCAGGATCATGCAGTACCTCAACCTCAGCAGGGCAAGACCCCCTTCTTCCGAAAACGTCTCCTCCGCCCGCAATCCACTCAGACATCTCTGTTTCTTCTGCCTGTTGTTGGCTTGTTCCCTTGCCTGGGGCGCTGGGTCACAACCCGATGACCCTGGGATGGCGGCGTGGCTTGCCGGTGACCATGAACAGGCGGTTGAACACTGGAGAGATGGGGCGGCGAAAGGGAATCCTCAGGCTCAGTTTCTTCTGAGCAACGCCTACCTCGAAGGCATCGGCGTGGAAAAAGACGTAAGCAGGGCCACACAACTGTTGATCCAGTCGGCTAAAGGCGGATACGCACCCGCCCAGTTCAATGTGGGTAGCGACTTCTTTAGTGGTGAGGCTGGCGTGCGCGACCCCGCATTTGCCGCCGCCTGGTGGCAAAAGGCGGCAAAACAGGGGATGGTTGGGGCGCAATACAACCTCGGCTATCTCTACCACCAAGGGGTTGGCGTCGAGCAAGACGACAAGATGGCGCGGTACTGGTTTGAATTGGCCGCAAGGGGCGGCTCAAAACCAGCGCATGAGATGCTGGAACAACTGAGCGCAAAAGAGGGGGCAGGCAGTCGATCAGACAACCGCTCTTTCGACAGCGCCACTCAGCGCAAAGCGGCCAGCGCCTCCATTGCCACCAATGCGCCTGAGGGCGATTGAAGCCCAGCCCCTTGCTTAGCAAGGGCCAGCGTCTCAGGCCAGGCTGCCGACGACCATAATGGTTCCCAGAATGCCGCAGAGCGGGACCGATATCCCCAAGGACAGCCAGCCCAGTTTACTGTCCCTCCGCGACTGGACGGCAAGCAAACCCGCGACAGCCGCTGAAACCGCCAGGCTACAGGCGGCAACGAACAAAAACTGCACACAGCCCGTCTGACAACTGCGCTCCGCAAGGTAACCCGATAGTAGGTTGGTTACCACAAAGTAGACCGACACCCAACCGACCACGCCAAATAAAAAACCCAACCAAGACATCTTCTCTGTCACGTCTTATCTCCTCCACTATTTCCAAAAAGGCAGTCCTCTATTTTTTCGTTTTCTCGTTGCCACGCCGCGAGGCTGTGCAAGCGCCAAAACCCACAATAACACACAAGCATTATGGGAGCGCACAAGATTCCCCGCCAAACCGACGCGGCAAAGCGGGAATCCATTATCAACAACCGACGCTGTTTCCGCCCCCGCGAGAGGACTATGTCACGGAGGCGAATCCGATTCGAGGGGGGCTGTGCCCTAAGATAGCACGCGAGGCGATGGACGTCTGGTGATCCTGGGGTTCGCCGTGGCACGGGCGCGTCGAGCCGCGCGCTCCGCCGTGCGAATCAGAAGGGCCATATCAGCGGTGCGATTGTCACGGTGCTGGCGGCGACGAGCAGGTTCAGCGGCACGCCGATGCGCAGGTAGTCGCTGAAGCGGTAGCCGCCGGGGCCGTAGACCATGAGGTTGGTCTGGTAGCCGATGGGGGTGGCGAAGCTGGCGGAGGCGGCCATCATGATGACGAAGACGAAGGGGGTGAAGCTGACTTCGAGGCCGGCGGCGGCGGCCTTGGCGATGGAGAACATCAGCACCGCGGCGGCGTTGTTGGTGATCATCTCGGTCATCAGGTTGGTGAGCAGGTAGATGGCGAGCAGGGCCATCCAGGGGCCGCCGCCGGCGAGTCCGATCCAGGCCTCGGCGATGGCCTGGGCGGCGCCGCTCTGTTCCAGCGCCTGGCCCAGGCCGATGGCGGCGCCGATGGTGATCAGCACCGGCCAGTCGATCTGGCGGCGCGCCTTGCCCGGCGAGGTGCAGCGGGTGATCAGCATCAACCCGGCGGCGACCAGCGCCGCCAGCAACATGGGCGCGCCGGCCGCGGCGGCGGCCAAGACCATGCCAAGCAGGATCATCAAAGCGATGCCGCCCCGTTCGTGGCGGGGCGGAGAGACGCCGTCGCGGGGACTGACCAGCAGGAAATCCCGGGAGTCGCGATAGCGCTCCAGAAACGCCGGGCGCGCCTCGATCAGCAATGTGTCCCCCGCCGCCGTGACGATATCCCCCACCTTGCCCGGCAGGCGTTTGCCGCCACGGGTCACGGCGATCACCACCGCCTGATAACGGGTGCGAAAGCGGGCCGCGCGGAGGGTGCGACCGACGAAGGGCGATTCGAAGGAGACCACCGCCTCGGCCAGCACCCGGTCATGGCGCGGTCCGGAGAGCTTGAAGACCTGATCCGGTGCGGGCGTAAGGCCGCGAATCTTGTACAGGTCCGCCACCGAGGCGACGCAGCCGACGAAGATCAGCCGGTCGCCGGACTGCAACCGCTCCAACGGCCCCACCGCCGCGAGGATGTCGCCATTGCGCTCGATCTCCGCCAGGTAGAGACCGGGCAGGTTGCGCAGCCCCGCCTCTTCGATACTGCGCCCCGCCAGAGCCCCGTCGGCGCTCACCAGCATCTCCACCGCGTACTCCTTGGGGCTCTCGGCGCCGCTGATGGGCGAGCCGCGGGCCGGCAGCAGGCGCGGCGCGAAGAGGATCAGGTAGGCGGTACCCAGCAGCAGCGCCGGCAGGCCGACCCAGGCGATCTCGAAGAAGCCGATGGCGGGGGCCGCGGGCTCGGTTGCCGCCAGCCCCGAGACCACCAGGTTAGTGCTGGCCCCGATCAGGGTGCAGCCGCCGCCGAGGATGGCGGCGTAGGAGAGGGGGATCAGCAGCCGCGACGGGGCGAGCCCATGCCGCCGCCCCCAGTCCTGCACTACCGGCACCAGCATCGCCACCACTGGGGTGTTGTTGAGAAAGGCGGAGAGACCGGAGACCCAGGGCAGCAGCCGCGACAGGGCGCGGCGTTCGGACGTTGGCCGCCCCAGAAAGCGCTGGGCCAGGGCATGGGCGGCCCCGGTCTCGGTGACCCCGGAGACCACCACATAGAGCACGCCGACGGTGACCAGCGCCGGGCTGGCGAAGCCCGTCAGCGCCTCCGCGGGCGTCACCACCCCCGCGAGCATCAGCAGGGTGAGGCCGCCCATCAGCACCAGGTCCGGCCCGATGCGGGTCGCCGCCAGCGCGACCAGCACGCCGATCACCACCGCGAGCGTGAGCCAGGCATCCAGCGTCATGACTGCCCTCTAAGATTCGTGATTGGGAAGAAACCAACAAAGAATACACCACAGAGAACACAGAGCACACAGAGAAATACGAGTAAACCAACTCCAATACCGCTGTGCTCGTTGTGTTTCCGATGGTTCCCAAACTCCAGCCCGGGAACCCAAGCCTTGGCAGCTCAAGCTGCCCGACGGACCGGCAAGCCAGCGCTTGCAAGATGTACGTCCAAGGGGGACCTTGGGAACGAGCGGAGATAAGCCATCGTGGCGCTAATTGAATGACATGGTAGGTAGATCCGGCCGCGCCGCGCAACCAGCGAAAGGGATTGGCTGCCATCTTGTTGTGTTTGTGGGAGCGACTCGCAACCGCCATGCCGAGACTCTCTCGACAGGTACTGCCATCCCGGCGCAATGCCTGTTAACCTTGGATATCATGCCACCGGGGAACTGCCAGCCATGTTTCGACACAAGACGACCCTTCTCTTCGCGATAGCGATCGGCGCAGGCGGCCTTGCCATTTGGTACTCGACCCGTCCGCGGCCCATCCCGGTCCAGGTCCGGCCCGCCGCGCTCGGCACGGTGGAGCAGACGGTGGTGAATACCCGCGCCGGCACGGTCAAGGCGTGTCGGCGGGCGCGTCTGTCATTGGCTACCGGCGGCATCATCGCCAGCCTGAAGGTGCATGAAGGGGATCGAGTCGAGCGGGGCCAACGGTTGCTGGAGTTGTGGAATCGGGACTTGCAGGCGCAGCTGCGACTCAACCGCGCGGAGGTGGAGGCGGTCGCCGCCACCGCCGTCGCCGCCTGCCTGAAGGCCGAGGTGGCGCAGCGCGAGGCGGATCGCTTGCGCCCGCTGCGCAAGAGTGGCGCGGTGTCGGAGGAGAAGCTGGATCAGCTGGCAACCACCGCCAGCTCGCTGCGCGCCGATTGCGAATCGGCCAATACCCGGGTGCGCATCGCCCAGCTGACCTCGGACGTGACCCTGGCCCAGATCGAAAAGACCCGCCTGCGCGCCCCCTTCGATGGCATAGTGGCGGAGGTGAACGGCGAGCTGTTCGAATACACCACCCCCTCGCCGCCGGGCATCCCCACCCCGCCGGCGGTGGATCTGATCGACGACGCCTGCTTCTACGTCACCGCCCCCATCGACGAGGTGGATGCCGCCCGCATCGCGGTGGATCAGCGGGCGCGGGTAACGCTGGATGCCTTCGATGAGCGGGAGTTCGATGGCCGCGTGCGCCGCATCGCGCCCTATGTGCTGGATCGGGAGAAGCAGGCGCGCACCGTGGATGTGGAGGTGGAGTTCACCAAACCGGGGGAGATCTCCGAACTCCTGGCCGGCTACTCCGCCGATGTGGAGATCATCCTGGAGCGGGCCGAAAACACCCTGCGCGTCCCCGCCGCCGCGGTGGTTGACGGGGACCGCCTCTATCTGCTGAATGAAAGCGAAGGAGTGGTGGAGGAACGCAGGATCGAGAGCGGTCTCTCCAACTGGGATCACATGCAGGTGCTCTCGGGGATCGAGGCGGGGGACCTGATCATCACCAGCGTCGACCGCGAAGGGGTGGAGGACGGCGCACCGGCCATGCGTGAAGAGCAGGAGACGAAATGATCCGCCTGGAGGGGATCGAACGACTCTTTCAGGTGGGCGATGAGCAGGTCCACGCCCTGCGCGGGGTGGATCTGACCCTGGAGGCCGGCGAGTATGTCTCCCTCATGGGACCATCTGGGTCCGGCAAATCGACCCTGCTCAATGTATTGGGGCTGCTGGACCGCCCCAACGCCGGGCGCTACTGGTTCGAGGGGATCGACACCGCCGAGCTGGCGGAAGAGCGTCGCGCCGACCTGCGCCGGGATCGCATCGGCTTCGTGTTTCAGTCCTTTCATCTCATCGGTCGTCTCACGGCGCGGGAGAACGTGGAGCTGCCGCTGATGCTGGCCGGCATCGCCCCGGCGGAGCGGCACGCGCGGGCGAGCAAGGTGCTCGACGCCCTGGGCCTGGAGGATCGGGCGGATCATCGCCCGGATCAGCTCTCCGGCGGCCAGCGCCAGCGCGTCGCCATCGCCCGCGCGACGATTCTCGAACCCGCGCTGCTACTGGCCGACGAACCCACCGGCAACCTGGACAAGCACTCCAGCGCTGACGTGATGCGGGTGCTGGAAGAGTTGAACCAGTCCGGCCTCACCCTGGTGGTGGTCACTCACGACCCGGAGGTCGGCGAACGCGCCAGGCGGCGGATTCATATGGAGGATGGGGCGATTGTCTCGGGTTGATTGGAACTGCCACAGAGGCACAGAGCACACAGAGAAATTCAAAACTCTGTGCTCTCTGTGTCTCTGTGGCAATCCACCTTGTCCGGGAGGTGAAAATGCGCCCTGACGACGTGCTGCGCTTCGGCGGCCGCGCCCTCACCTCGGCGCGGGGGCGTACTTGGCTGATGCTGCTGGCGATGGCGATCGGCGTGGCGGCGGTGGTGGTGCTTACGGCCCTGGGCGACGGTGCGCGACGCTATGTGAGCAACGAGTTCTCCAGCCTCGGCACCCACCTGCTGGTGATGCTGCCCGGCCGCACCGAGACCAGCGGCGCCGCGCCGCCGCTGGTGGGGGGTACGCCCCGTGACATCACCCTGGAGGACGTGCGCGCCCTGCAACGCGCGCGGGAGATCCGCCTGCTGGCGCCCATCGTGGTGGGATCGGCGCCGGTCTCCCACAAGCAGCTCGAACGGGAGTCCACGATCCTCGGCTCCACCGCCGCGATGCTCGACATTCGTAACCTGGAGCTGGCCTCGGGCCGCTTTCTGCCCGACGACGACCTGCTTCACGCCGCCCCGCTGGCGGTGCTGGGGGCGAAGCTCAAGCAGCACCTGTTTGGCAATCAGCCGGCCCTGGGCGAGTGGATCCGCCTCAACGATCGCCGCTATCGGGTGATCGGCGTGCTCAAGCCCATGGGTGAATCGATCGGCGTGGATATCGGCGATGTCGCCATCATCCCGGCGGCCTCGGCCCAGGCCCTGTTCGACACCGAGTCGGTGTTTCGGGTGCTGATTCAGGCCGATGGGCGGGAACGCATCGGGCAGGCCAAGGCGGCGGCGCTGGCGATCATGAAGGATCGCCACAACGGCGAGGAGGACGTCACCGTGATCACCCAGGATGCCCTGCTCGCCACCTTCGATGGCATCTTTCAGACCCTCACCTTCAGCGTGGTCGGCATCGCCGCCATCAGCCTCGGGGTGGCCGGCATCCTGATCATGAACGTGATGCTGGTCTCGGTCTCCCAGCGCACCGCCGAGGTGGGCCTGCTCAAGGCCCTGGGCGGACGCGAGCGCCAGATCCTGTGGCTGTTCCTGGTGGAGGCGGGGCTGCTCTCCCTCGCCGGCGCGGCGCTGGGACTGCTACTGGCCTTGGCCGGGGTCTGGGGCCTGGGCCGTACCCTCCCCGAACTGCCGCTGGTCGTACCCCCCTGGTCCATCGCCGCCGCCTTGCTGGTTTCCTTGGGCACGGGATTGCTGTTTGGCGTGCTACCGGCGAGAAGGGCGGCGCGGCTGGATCCGGTGTTTGCGTTGAATCGGCGGTGACCCCATGCGCGCCCCCGACTTCCTCAAACTCACCCTCAGCACGGTCCTTGCCTACCGCATGCGCAGCTTTCTCACCGCGCTGGGGATCGCCGTGGGCATAGCCGCCGTGGTGCTGCTCACCTCCATCGGCGAGGGGGTGCGGCGCTATATGCTGGCGGAGTTCACCCAGTTCGGCACCCATCTGGTGGCGGTGACGCCCGGTAAATCCACCACTTTCGGCATGTCGGGGGCAATCATCAACAATGTGCGCCCGTTGAGCCTGGATGATGCCGAGGCACTGGGGCGGATCCCCGGGGTGGAGGCGGTGGCGCCCATGGTGCAAGGCAATGCCGCCATCGAGCGCGGTAAACGCACCCGTCGCACCGCCGTCTACGGCGTCGGCGCGGCGATCCCGCAGGTGTGGCAAATGGATGCCGCCAGCGGCCGCTTTCTGCCCGACGACCCGCCCCGCTACGCCCGCGCCTTCGCGGTGCTCGGCGGCAAGGTTCGGGATGAACTATTTGGCGATGCCAACCCCCTGGGCGAGAAGGTTCGCATCGGCGGCGAGAGCTTTCGGGTGATCGGCGTCATGGAACCGAAAGGTCAGATGCTGGGCTTCGACCTCGATGACGCGGTCTACATCCCGGCCCACAAGGCGATGGCCCTGTTCAATCAGGAGACCCTGATGGAGGTGGACCTGCTATACGCCGCCGACAGCGACAGCGCCGATATCGCCGACGCCGTCAAGGACCTGCTGAAACGACGCCACGGCAGCGAGGACTTCACCATCATCACCCAGGACCAGATGCTGGAGACCCTGGGTTCAGTGCTCAACATCCTCACCCTGGCGGTGGGCGCTTTGGGCGGCATCTCGCTGCTGGTGGGGGGCGTGGGCATCCTCACCATCATGACCATCTCGGTCAACGAACGGGTCGCCGAGGTCGGCCTGCTGCGGGCCATCGGCGCGCGCAAGCGGCAGGTGTTGTGGCTGTTTCTGGGCGAGGCGATGACCCTCTCCGTTCTCGGCGGCCTGGCCGGCCTGACCCTGGGCGCGGGCGGGGCCTGGCTGATCGGCCTGGCGGTGCCGGCCCTGCCTACCCACACCCCCTGGGACTATGCCCTGCTCTCGCTGGCCGTCTCCGCCCTGATCGGACTCACCGCCGGCGTCGCCCCCGCCTGGCGAGCGGCGCGGCTCGATCCGATCGAGGCGTTGCGGGGGGAGTAGCCGTAATATCCACCACGGAGAACACAGAGGGCGCAGAGATTTCGGCAGGAATCCGTTTAGTGCATAGAGCCATCAGTAATCAAGTCACACTGGATCTGGATTCTTCGATGCGGGAAAAGCTTATTTTGCTGTATGGAGACAGAAAATGGACTAGCCTCTTTCATCCATAACCAACTCCCTGAGATCCATGTGTTCGCTGTGGTTTATTCTTCTTCATGGAGATCTTTTCCGTCGAGCAACGCCATCACCCCCGCCGCGGCATAGTCATCCGTATTCCGACTAAGAAGTTGATGGATTCGCCCCGCTTCCTCGCGCATTTCGGCGGCGGATTGGGGATCACGCAGCCATTGCACCAGGGGCTTGGCCATCGCCGGGGGGTCCAGGCGGTCCTGAATGAATTCTGGGACGATCTCACGATCGGCGAGGAGATTGGCGATGGCGACGTAGCGCACCTTGACCAGTTTGAAGGTGGTGACGATCCAGTAGGTGAGGGGGTTGAGGCGGTAGCCGACGACCATCGGCTTGCGCAGCAGCAGGGTCTCCAGGGTGGCGGTGCCGGAGGCGGTGAGGACGGCGTCGCTGGCGGCGATGGCATCGCGGGCATGGCCGTCGATCAGCTTGAGGGAAAGGTCGTGGTAGCCCCCCCTTTCGACTTCGGCCTGGAAGGCGTCCCGCACCCGAGGGTTGACCAGGGGGACGAGGATTTGCAGGCCTTCGATCTGATTCGCGCAATGGCGAGCGGTCTCCAGGAAGGTGGCGGCGAGGGCCTGGACCTCGCTCATGCGACTGCCGGGAAGCAGCGCCAGGATCGGTTGCGCCCCCTCCACCCCCAGCCTTTTCCGTGCATCTACCGATGGGTAATCCATGGGAATGGCGTCGGCGAGGGTGTGGCCGACGAATTCGGCGCGTATGCCGTGTCTGGCGAGAAATTCGGGCTCGAAGGGGAAGAGGCACAGCACCAGGTCGGCGGCGGCGCGGATCTTCTTGACGCGGCCGGTGCGCCAGGCCCAGACGCTGGGGCAGACATAGTGGACGGTGGGTATACCGCCCTGGCGCAACCTCTGTTCCAGGCCGAGGTTGAAGTCCGGGGCGTCGATGCCGATGAAGAGATCGGGGGGATGGTCGAGAAAGCGTGCCGCCAGCTCGCGGCGGATACCCAGCAGCTCCGGCAGGTGCTTGAGGACCTCGACCAGGCCCATGATGGAGAGGCGCTCCAGCGGGACCAGGCTCTCCAGCCCCTCGGCCTCCATGTGAACGCCGCCGACGCCTTCAAACACCGCCTCGGGGTGAAGGCGTTTGAGACCGCGCATCAGACCCGCGCCGAGCAGGTCGCCGGAGGGTTCGTTGGCGACGATGGCGATACGCAGGGGTTTTGAGGGGCGCTTCATGGCGATCAGGACTCATCTCCATGGATATGGGGTACACAATAACAGAGATACGCCCTTGCCGGGCTGAAGTCCGGGCTGGGTCAGCGCAGAATGCTTCGCTCGCTGGCCTCGATGAACTCCGCCATCAATCCTACCTCCGGCGTCTCTTTCGCCATCTCGTGAATGCGCGCCAGCGCCTCCTCGAGCTTGAGGTTCTGCTTGTAGATGGCCTTGTAGGCGCGGCGAATGTTTGTCATGGCCTGTTCGCTGAAACCTCTGCGCTTGAGGCCTTCGCGATTGACGCCATGGGGCGCGACCGGGGTGCCGCCGGCGGTGACGTAGGGGGGCAGGTCCTTGAACAGGATCGCCCCGGCGCCGGTGAAGGAGTGGGCGCCGACGCGACAGAATTGATGCACGCCGACGAAGCCGCCGAGGATGGCCCATTCCCCGAGCCAGGCATGACCGGCCAGCGACGCCCCGTTGGAGAGGATGCAGTTGTCGGCGATACGGCAGTCATGGGCGACGTGGGTGTAGGCCATGAAGAGGTTATCGCTGCCGACCCGGGTGATCCCCTCGTCCTGGACCGTGCCCCGATGCAGGGTGGCGTATTCCCGAATGCGGTTGCGATCACCGATGACGAGGCGGGTCTCTTCACCGGCGTATTTGAGGTCCTGGGGATCCTCGCCCACCGTTGCGAACGGAAAGATCCGGTTATCCCGCCCAATGTCAGTAGGCCCCTTGATCACCACATGGGAGGCGATTTCGGTACCGGCGGCAATGCGCACCCCGGCGCCGATCACCGTAAAGGGTCCAACCTTGACCCCTTCGTCCAGTTCCGCCGAGGGGTCGATAACCGCACGCTCGTCGATCACGCGGTGATATCCCTGGCGGTACACATGATATCGGCGGTGGCGGCGATCTTGCCATCGACCTTGGCGCTGCACGAGAAGATGCCAATCCCGCGCTTGAGTTTTTCCAGTCTGGCCTCGATCAGCAATTGGTCACCGGGCTCTACCGGTCGCTTGAAGCGGGCGTTGTCGATGCCAACGAAGAGGTAGATGGTGCTCTCGTTGACCGAGTCCGGGTTGGACTCCATCGCCAGCAGGCCGGTGGCCTGGGCCATCGCCTCCACGATCAGCACCCCCGGCATCACCGGCTTGATGGGAAAGTGGCCATTAAAGAAGGGCTCGTTGTAGGTAACGTTCTTGATCGCCAGCAGCCGTTCGTCCTTTTCGAATTCCAGTACCCGGTCCACCAACAGGAACGGGTAGCGATGCGGCAACAGGGAAAGAATCTTGTTGATATCCATACTTTGCAATTTGCGCCCTCCGGCATGATGTTCGGCCCCTTTCAGTCGCCCTTGGTCCGCCGCTGTAGTTCCTGGATCTCGCGTTCCAGTCGATTGACCTTGCGCGCCATTTCGTCGAGGTGGCGAAAGCGCGCCACTGCCTTGCGCCACTCCCGGTTGGGCAGGGCCGGCATGTTGCCGCTGTAGAGTCCCGGTTCGCTGAAGGAGCGGGTAACCAGGGACTGGCCCGTAAAATGGGTGTTGTCGCCGAATTCGAGGTGTCCCGCCAGGCCCACGCCCCCGCCGAGGGTGCAGTTCCTGCCCACGGTGGTGGAGCCGGAGATCCCGACACAGGCGGCGATGGCGGTATGTTCGCCGATGCGCACGTTATGGGCGATCTGTATCTGGTTATCCAGCTTGGCCCCGCGTTCGATGATGGTGTCGCGGATCGCGCCACGGTCGATGGTGGTGTTGGCGCCGATCTCCACGTCGTCGCCGATGCGCACGGTCCCCAGTTGGGGGATCTTCTGCCATCCCTCGGCGGCGCGCGCCAGCCCGAAACCATCGGCGCCGATCACCGCGCCCGGGTGGATCAGCACCCGTTCGCCGATCACCACATCGTGGCACAGGGTCACCCGCGACACCAGCCGACTACCGGCGCCGACTCGCGCGCCCCTGGCCACCACGCAACCCGGTCCGACGAATACCCCCGGGCCGATGATCGCCCCCGCTTCGATGACCGCGGTGGGACCAATCCAGGCGCTGGCATCCACCGTTGCATCCGCATCCACCACCGCGGAGTCATGCCGACCCGGGGTGAATTCGTCACTGGGGGCAAGCAGCGCGGCGACCCGGGCATAGCAGAGCTGCGGGTCATCGGTAAGCAGCGCGGCGCATGGGCAATCATCGAGGTGTTCACGGGCCAGAATGACCGCCCCCGCCCGCGTCTCGGCCAGATGCTTCTTGTAATGGGGATTGGTCAGGAAGGAGATGGCGCTGGCGTCCGCGTCCACCAGCGTATCGATTCGGCTGACCGGGATCTCACCGTCGCCATGCAGCTCCGCGCCGCTCTGTTGCGCAATCCATCCCAGCCGAACCATCACCCGCCAACCCGTACCTTCCGACTATTGATTCTTTTGCTGGTACTTCTCGCGCAGACGCAACAGCACCTTGTCGGAGATGTCCACCTCCTCGCTGAAGTAGGCCACCCCGGTGGAGAAGATCATGTCCAGCTTCTCTTCACGCCCTACTTCGCGCACCACCTCCTGGACCTGACGCAGCAGCCGATTGAGGGCCTCGTTGCGACGCAGGCTCATGTCTTCGTCTACCTCGTCGACGGCGTTCTTGAGCTTGCGCTGATGGGAGCGGATATCCTGCTCCAGCTTGCGGATCTCGTTGGCGCTCATCACCGCGCCATCCCGATTGAGCTTGTCTTCGAGCTGCTTGAGCTGCTCCCGCTTGACCCGCAACTCCTCCTTGCGGCGATCGAACTCCCGTTCCAGGCCCTCCACGACCTCTTCGAACTGAGGCGAGTTCTTGACCACCTTGTCGGCGTCCACATAGGCGACCCGGTGTTCCGCGACAGCCGGACCCGCGCAAAGCAAGCCAAACGCCAGCGCTAACCATACACCCTTCAATTTCTGCATCAGCATCTCTCTCCCGCGCTTTCGGAACGATGATTCAACCGTGGAAGCGGCACGCCTCCCTAGAAAGTGGAACCGAAGGTGAACTGGAAGGTCTCGATCTCATCCCCTGCCTTTTCGTTCAACGGCTCGGCGAATACCAGCCCCAGCACACCCACCGGCGACATCCACACCATGGAGAGACCGGCGGAGTAGCGCAACTCCTCCGAGTCGAAGCCGCCATTGTCGGAATCGAACACCGCGCCGCCGTCGACGAAGGCGCCCAGGCGCACGGTGCTCTCGACGCCGCCCAGCGGCGGCGGGAAGAAGAGCTCCATATTGCCCACCGCCTTCATGTTGGCGCCAAGGGGGTCGTTCTGGGAGTCGCGGGGACCGATACTGTAGGACTTGTAGCCGCGTACCGAGCGGATACCGCCGGCGAAGTAGTTTTCGAAAAAGGGTATTTTCTCCAGATCGCCGTAGGCCTCTCCATAACCCAGTTCGCCATTGAGCGAAAAGGTAAGGTCATCGGTGAGCGGAAAGTAGTGGCGGTTCTTGTAGCCCGCCTTGTAGTAGGTCAGGTCGCTGCCGGGGAAGCTCGCCTCCAGGGACAGGCGCTGCAAGCCGCCCTTTTTGGGGAACACCGCGGAATCCCGGGTGTCGTTAATCCAGCTCACGCCGAGGATGTAGTCCAGAAAGTTGTCGCCATTGGTTTCGGCGAAGTCCAGCACCTCCCGGGAGGGGTTGTTGCCGACCTTGAAGTCGGTATTCTTGACGCTCAGGTCGAAACGGATGCGATCGTGCTCGTTGATCGGAACGCCGAAATTGACCTGCCCGACCAGCTCGTCGGTGACATAGTTGGCGGTGTCGTTCTCGGAGAAGTCGATGGAGCGGTAGCTGATATCGAAGCCGCGACTCACCCCGTCGATGGTGTAGTAAGGATTGTTGTAGGCGAGCCGATACTCGGTCTGGGAGGAGCTGTTGTTGAAGGCGAAACTGACCTGCTTGCCGGTGCCCATGAAGTTGTTCTGGGCGATGCTGGCGTTGAGGATCAGGCCGTCGGACTGGGAGAAACCCACGCCCGCCATCAGGTTGCCGGCGGGCTTCTCGGTGACCACCACATTGACGTCGATCTGATCGGTGGATCCCGGTACCGCCGGGGTCTCGATGGCGACATCCTGGAAGTAGCCGAGGCGACGCAACCGCTCCCGGGAGAGCGCCACCAGTCGGTTGGAGAACCAGGCGGACTCCATCTGCCGCATCTCGCGTCGCAGCACCTCGTCGCGGGTGTTGTCGTTGCCCGAGATGTTGATGCGACGCACATAGGCGCGCTTGCCGGGATCGACGAAGAAGGTCACCGCGACCTCGCGGGCGTTGTCATCGATCTCCGGAATGCTGTTGACGTTGGCGAAGGCGTAGCCCTTGTTACCCAGCAGACCGGTGATCTTCTCCGAGGTCGCCACCACCGACTTGCGGGAGAAGATGTCGCCGCGCCCGATCTCCACCAGCGGGTAGATCTCCTCCGGATCCGCGATCAGATCACCGGCGAGACGGATGTCGGAGATGCTGTAGACCTCGCCCTCGCTGATGTTGATGGTGACGTAGATCCCCTCTTTGTCGGGGGTAATAGAGACCTGAGTGGAGTCGATATTGAAGTGGATGTAACCCCGGTCCTGATAGAAGGAGCGCAGGGTCTCCAGGTCGGCGGCCAGCTTCGCCCGCGAGTACTGATCCTTGCGCGAAAAGAAGTCCAGCGCCCCTTTCACGCCGAGCTGAAACTCGTCGAGCAGTTCGTCCTCATCGAAATGTTCATTGCCAACGATGTTGATGCGCTGGATCTTGGCGGTCTTGCCCTCTTCGATATCCAGCTTGATGGCGACCCGGTTGCGCTCCAGCGGCGTCACCTCGGATGCGATCTCGACCGCGTACTTGCCCTGACTGAAGTACTGGCGCTGCAGCTCCTGGGTCATCTTGTCGAGTACCGATTGGTTGAAGACCCGGCCTTCCGACAGGCCGATATCCCGCAACGCGGCGAGCAACTCGGGATCGCCGATCGCCTCGTTGCCCTTGATCTCGATCTGGCCGATGGCGGGGCGTTCGCGTACGGAGATCACCAGCACGTCGCCCTGGCGCTCCAGCGCCACATCATCGAAGAAGCCGGTCTGGTAGAGGGCGCGAATGATCTCGCCGCTGCGTTCCTCGGCGATGCGCTCGCCGACGGCGACCGGGAGATAGTTGAAGACGGTGCCCGGCGAGATGCGTTGCAACCCGTCGACCCGGATATCTTCTACCACGAAGGAGGCCGCCTGGAGGCCCATGGAGAGGCCCAGCATCAGGGCGCCGACGGTGGTTCTGATCATTTGGCGTATTAACATAATTTGTTCGGTTTGGCTTATTATGTGTTGAATTTAACGCACTTTTAACCGAATTGCCAGTGCGTTCCGCCGGCTCCGTCCCCTTTTCCGACGAAACCTGTGCGCCAGGTCCGCCCAAGGTCCGCAGGCTATCCATGCAAAACAGTGCGCGCCTAGTATAATCGATCGGGCGGGTAAGCCCAACAGGCGAATCTGATCAAGACCCCAACAGGCGAATCTGATCAAGACCCCAACAGGCGAATCAGGTCAAGATAGAGCGCAAAGGTGATCAGGGTCAGCAACAGCGCCAGTCCGACCCGGTTGAAACGCTCCTGGGCCTCGGCGGAGAGGGGCTTTCCGCGCACCGCCTCGACGAGATAGAACATCAGGTGGCCGCCGTCCAGCATCGGGATGGGGAGCAGATTCATCACCGCCAGCACGATACTGATCTGGGCGAGGAACTTGAGAAACGGCGCGATTCCATACTCCGCGGATTGACCGGCCGCCTTGGCGATGGAGATGACGCTGCCCAGATTCTTCTCCACCGAGGCCTCCCCGACCACCATCCGCCAGAGCATATCCAGCATCAGCGCGGCCATGCTGTAGGTCTTGTCGATCGCCGACCCCACCGCCTCGAAAGGGCCCTCCCGCACCACTACCCGGTAACGCTCGAAAAAACCGTCGGGAACCTGAACCCCGGCGCCGATGCGCCCCACCCCTTCCCCCTCGTCACCGCGACTCCCCAGCACCACGGGCAGAACCCGGGTCTCGCCATCGCGCTCGATGGTCAGCTCCACCTGTTGTCCCGGTCGTTCGCGGATGAACGCCACCAGTTCGCTCCAGCCGGCGACCTTGTCGCCGTTCGCTGCGACCACCAGATCCCCCGGGCGCATCCCGGCCGCCGCCGCGGCCTCGCCCGCCACCACCTCGCCGATCAGCGCCGGCAGAAGCGGGCCGCGGGTGATACCGAGCCTGCCGAGGGGGTCGGTATCCTCCAGGTGTCCCATCAGGCCTTCGCTGGCAAGCAGCCGCCGGGCGATCATGCCACCCTCCTCCCTGACCCGGATCGACACGCCCCGCTCCTCATCCAGGGATTCCAGCAAGCCGTGGACCACCCCCTCCCAAGTCGGGGTCTCCCGCTCACCCACGGCGAGGATCTCGTCACCGGCGCGAAAACCGGCCTCGGCAAAGGGGGTGCCGGGCTCGACCGCGGCGACTACCGGGCGAATACCGTAATCGCCGCTCACCAGGACCACCCAGAACACCAGCACGGCGAAGATCAGATTGGCCAGCGGCCCCGCCAGCACCACCGCGGAGCGCACCGCCAGGGATTGGCGATTGAAGGCGCGGTGCCGTTCGCTCTCGTCAACCGGCCCCTCGCCCTCGTCGAGCATCTTGACATAGCCGCCGAGGGGCACCGCCGCGACCACGTATTCGGTGCCGTCGACCTTACCGGTGCGTTGCCACAGGCTCTTGCCGAAGCCGATGGAGAAGCGCAGCACCTTGACGCCGGATTTGCGCGCCACCCAGAAGTGGCCAAACTCGTGCACCGCGATCAGCACCGCGATGACGACGAGGAAGGAGAGCAGAGTGATAAGGAGAGAGATCATCGCGTCAATCCGTCAATCCAGCATTGCTCGATGAAGCCACCGAGACACAGAGTTCACGGAGGACAAACCGGGCCGCTGTAGCGCTGAAACCACCTGAATGCCAATCACGGACGCGAAGACAGACCATTAGAAAACCCTCCGTGCGCTCTGTGTCTCTGTGGTGAACTGCCCTCTTCACGGGGAGTGCGCGTCCCGGATGATGCCCTCGGCGACCCGCCGCGCCTCGGCATCGATCGCCAGCAGTTGGTCCACCCCTTCGATCGCTTCGGCGGCGATCCGTTCCATGGTCGCGGCGATGACCCGCGAGATCGACATGAAGGGGAGGCGGCGATCAAGGAAGGCGGCGACCGCCACTTCGTTGGCGGCGTTGAGGATCGCCGGCGCGGTACCGTCGACCCGCACCGCCTCGAAGGCCAGGCCGAGACAGGGGAAGCGGGCGGGATCGGGCTTTTCGAAATCGAGTCGCCCGACCTGGAACAGATCCAGCCCCGCCACCCCGGAGACGACTCGCTCCGGCCAGGCCAGGGCGTGGGCGATGGGGGTGCGCATGTCCGGGTTGCCCAACTGGGCCAGGGTCGAGCCGTCGATATACTCCACCAGCGAGTGGATGATGCTTTGCGGGTGCAACACCACCTCCACCTGATCCGGGCGCGCGTGAAACAGCCGGCAGGCCTCGATCACCTCCAGCCCCTTGTTCATCATGGTGGCGGAGTCCACCGAGATCTTGCGCCCCATCGACCAGTTGGGGTGGGCGCAGGCCTGTTCCGGGGTGACCGTCGCCAGCCCCTCGATCGGCGTGGTCCGAAACGGGCCGCCGGAGGCGGTCAGGAGGATGCGCCTGACCCCCTTCTCCTCCAGATGCCCCTCGGCGATATCCGGCATGCACTGGAAGATGGCGTTGTGTTCGCTGTCGATGGGCAGGATCCGCGCGCCGCTGCGCCGAGCCTCTTCCAGCAGCAACGGACCGGAGACCACCAGCGCCTCCTTGTTGGCGAGCAGCAGGCGCTTGCCGGCGCGCACCGCCGCCAATGCCGGCAGCAAGCCGGCGGCGCCGACGATCGCCGCCATCACCAGGTCCACGCCATCCGCCGCCGCCACCTCCGCCACCGCCTCAGGGCCGGCGTCCACCTTGATCGCCAGGCCCGCCTCCCGCACCTGGATGCGCAGGGCGTCGGCGGCCGCCGCATCCGCCATCACCGCCCGCTCGGGGTGAAAACGACGGCACTGTTCCAGCATGCCGATCACGTCCCGATTGGCGGTAAGGGCGAAGACGCCATAACGCGCGGGGTGGCGCGCCACCACGTCGAGGGTACTGCGGCCGATCGAGCCGGTGGAGCCGAGAACGGCGAGGCGTTTCATCGCACCACTCCCAGCAGTAATAGCAAAAACAGGTAGAGCGGCGCGGCGGCGGTGAGGCTGTCGATACGATCGAGCACGCCGCCATGACCCGGCAGGAGGTTGCCGCTGTCCTTGAGACCCGCGCGGCGCTTCATGAAGCTCTCGAACAGATCGCCGACGATGGAGATCCCCATCACCGCCAGGCACAACAGCAGCGCGGCGAACAAGCCCAGCGCCGGCTGCCACCAGGCTAACGCCAACGCCAATATCACCGCCGCGACCATCGCCCCCAGCGCGCCTTCGATACTCTTGCCGGGGCTCACCACTGGCGCCAGTTTCCGGTCTCCGAAACGCCGCCCCGCGAAATAGGCGGCGCTGTCGCCGGCCCAGATCAGCACCATCAGAAACAGCAGCAGGGGAGCGCCCGCCTCCCCCGCGGCGTGCAGGCGCACGCAGGCCCACCACGCGGGCAGTAACACCACCAGCCCGGCCAGCGCCTTGATCGCCACCCCCCCGCCGCGAGGCTCCAGCGGCCCCTTCACCAGGACCAGCAGCCACACGCCGACCAGCGCCCACAGCGCCGAGATGAGGCCAAACAGGGCCAGCGATCCGCCCGCAAGCAGCTCGGGGTAGAGGTAAGCGGCGATCATGGGGGGGATAGTCAACGCCGCATAAAGCGCGCGAACAACAGGCGAGTCGATCCCCGCGAGGCGGCCCCACTCCCAGCCGCCGATGAGCGTGAACAGGGCGAAAATCGCCGCCAGCCACGGGGTGGGCAACAACAGGATCGCGGCCACCGCCAACGGGATCAGCAACAACGCGGTGAGTATGCGATCCCGGGTCACGACTAGCCCTGAGCCGGGGTCGAAGCGGAACCGCCCTCGACCTGCTCACCGGTCTTTCCGAAGCGGCGCTGTCGCTGCTGGAAATCCGCGATCGCCCGATGCAGGGCCTCCTCGTCGAAGTCCGGCCACAGCATGGGGGTGAAGTAGAGTTCGCTATAGGCGCATTGCCAGAGCAGGAAGTTGCTGATGCGCAACTCGCCGCCGGTGCGGATGAAGAGATCGGGGTCGGGCAGGTCGGGGGAGGAGAGATTGTCGTTAACCGCCTGCTCGTCGATCGCCTCCGGCGAGAGCTCGCCCGCCGCCGCCCTGCGCGCCAGCTTGCGCGCCGCCTCGGCGATATCCCAGCGGCCGCCGTAGTTGGCCGCCACCTGCAACACCATGCCGTCATTGCCGGCGGTGGCGCGTTCGGCGTCGCCGATCTGGCGTTGCAGTTTCTCGGAGAAACCGCCCCGCTCGCCGACCACGCGCAACGACACATTGTTGCGATCGAGGCGCTTGACCTCCTTGCGCAGCGCCGACATGAAGAGATCCATCAACACCCCCACCTCCTGTTGCGGGCGTTTCCAGTTCTCGCTGCTGAAGGCGAACAGGGTCAATACCTCGACCCCCAGGATGCGACACCCTTCGACCACCCGGCGCACCGATTTGACCCCTTCGCGATGGCCGAAGTGGCGGGGCTTGCCGCGCTGCTTGGCCCAGCGACCATTGCCATCCATGATGATGGCGATATGCCGGGGAATCGGCCGGTCCTCCAGGATGACCGCCGGGTCTCCTTGATCCGCGCCGCTCATCGCGCCCGCCCCTCCGCGTTGGCCGTCCGCGCCGGGGCGGTGCGGAAACGCATCATCGAAGGGGGAGAGGCAAAGGTCGGCATTGGAACTCGCTTGGCAACAGAATCGTGACGGGGAGGGAGAAGGCCTGGCGGCCCGAATCAGATCTCCATCAGATCCGCTTCCTTGGCCTGCACCAGATCGTCGATCTCCTTGACGTGCTGGTCGGTCAGCTTCTGGATGATCTCCTGGCCGCGGCGTTCGTCATCCTCGGAGATCAGCTTCTCCTTGACCAGCCCCTTGAGGTCGCCGTTGGCGTCGCGCCGGATGTTGCGAATCGCCACCTTGGACTGCTCGCCCTCGGCGCGCACCACCTTGGTCAGGTCGCGACGCCGCTCCTCGGTCAGCGGCGGCATGGGCACCCGAATCACGGTACCGGCGGTATTGGGGTTGAGACCCAGATCCGAATTCATGATCGCCTTCTCAACCGGCCCCACCATGCTCTGTTCCCAGGGGGTGATCGACAGGGTGCGACCATCCTCGACGGAGACGTTGGCCACCTGATTGAGGGGCACATCGGAGCCGTAATAGCTCACCTGGATGTGATCCAGCAGGCTGGGATGGGCGCGACCGGTTCGCAGCTTGGCCAGTTCGGTCTTCAGGGCCTCGATACTCTTGCCCATGCGATCCGCCGCATCCTTCTTGATGTCATCGATCATTTTCCGCTCTCCTCGACACTCTCCACCAATGAGCCGATCGGCTCGCCCCGCACCAGCGCCAGCAACGCGCCGGCTTCGTTGACGTTCATCACCCGCAGCGGCATGCCGTTGTCCCGGCACAACACCAATGCGGTAGTATCCATCACGGCGAGGCGTTCGGCAATCGCCCGATCATAACTCAAGCGCGGATAGAACTCCGCCGTCGCGTCCTTCATGGGGTCCGCCGAGTAGACGCCGTTGACCCTGGTCGCCTTGATCAGCAGATCCGCGCCGATCTCGATGGCGCGCAGACTCGCCGCCGAATCGGTGGTAAAGAAGGGGTTGCCGGTGCCCGCCGCGAGGATCGCGACCCGCCCCTGTTCGAGGGTGGCTACCGCCTCGTCACGGGTGTAATAGTCGCATACCGGCCCCAGCGGCAGGGCGGAGAAGACGCGGGCGCCCAGCCCCGCCTGCCTGAGGGCATCGGCCATGGCGATGCCGTTCATCACCGTCGCCAGCATGCCCATCTGATCGGCGGCGACGCGATCGATGCCGCCGCTGGCGAGGCCGGCGCCGCGAAAGATGTTGCCGCCCCCGATGACCAACGCCAGCTGCACGCCCGCGTCATGCAGGGACTTGATATCGGCGGCGTAGCGGGCGATGACCGGCGGCGAGATGCCAAAGGCCTCATCGCCCATCAGCGCCTCGCCGCTGAGTTTGAGCAGAATACGTCGATAGGCGGGAGCGGTCATGGCTCAGGCGCCTCCGGCCTGGGCGCGCACCTCGGCGGCGAAATCCTCCCGCTTCTTCTCGATCCCTTCGCCGACTTCAAAACGGACGAAGGACTTCACGGAAGCGCCGTTGGAGTTGAGCAGCTTGCCCACGGTCTGATCCGGGTCCTTGACGAACTTCTGGCCGACCAGGGTGATCTCTTCCAGGTACTTGCGCATCCGCCCTTCGATCATCTTCTCGACGATGTTCTCTGGCTTGCCGCTCTCCAGCGCCTGGGCCTTGAAGATCTCTTTCTCCTTCTCCAGCAGCTCGGCGGGGACCTGCTCTTCGGAGACGCAGACCGGATTGCTGGCGGCGATGTGCATCGCCAGATCGCGACCCAGCTCTTCGTCGCCCCCTTCCAGTTCGACCACCACGCCGATGCGGTTGCCGTGGCGATAGGAGGCGAGGCTAGGACCCGCGAAGCGCACGAAGCGGCGCACGGTCATGTTCTCGCCCAGCTTGGCCACCAGCGCCTCGCGGGCGGTGTTGACGGTAGTCTCTTCACCGGCGTGCAGCGGCTGCCCCAGCAGCGCATCCACGTCGGCGGCATCATTTTCCAGCACGCAGCCGGCGACGGCGTCGACGAAGGAGGTGAAGTTCTCGTCCTTGCCGACGAAGTCGGTCTCGCAGTTGACCTCCACCATCGCGGCCTTGTCGCCGCCATCATTGAACTTGATGGCGATCAGGCCCTCGGCGGCGACACGGCCCGCCTTCTTGGCGGCCTTCGCCTGGCCGGACTTGCGCATCTCTTCGATGGCGACTTCGATATCGCCGTTCGCCTCGACCAGCGCCTTCTTGCACTCCATCATGCCGGAGCCGGTACGTTCGCGCAGTTCCTTTACCAGTGCAGCGGTAATGGCCATGGTTCGTTACCTCGGTTATCTATCTATCGATTTGGGATTATCTGAAGGGGTGTAATGGGGTCGGCGTCCCGTTTCGCGCAACGGAACGCGCGGGGCGCCATGCGCCCCGCGACGGAGGCTCAGCCCTCGGCGGCGACCTCTTCGACGAACTCCTCACCGGCGCCGATGTGGGCCGCGCTGGCGCGCCCTTCCAGCACCGCGGCGGAGACGCCCTGGGTGTAGAGCTGGATGGCGCGAATGGCGTCGTCATTGCCGGGGATGACATAGTCGATCTTGTCCGGATCGTTGTTGGTGTCGACCACGCCGACCACCGGGATACCCAGCTTGCGGGCCTCGTCGACGGCGATCTTCTCGTGGCCGGTGTCGATGATGAAGAGCACGTCCGGCAGGCCGCCCATGTTCTTGATACCACCAATGGAGCGTTCCAGCTTCTCCATCTCGCGTTGCAGGTTGAGGGCCTCTTTCTTGTTGAAACGCTGCTCCACGGAGCCATCCTCGAACATCGCCTCAAGGTCCTTGAGACGCTTGATCGACTGCTTGATGGTCTTGTAGTTGGTCAGCATGCCGCCCAGCCAGCGGTGGTTGACGTAGGGCATGCCGCAACGCTCAGCCTCTTCGCGAATGGTGTCGCGAGCGGCGCGCTTGGTGCCGACGAAGAGGATCTTGCCGCCATTGGCGGCGAGCTTGCCGAGGAAGTTCATGGCGTCATTGAACAGCGGCAGGCTTTTCTCAAGGTTCACGATGTGAATCTTGTTGCGGTGGCCGAAGATGTAGGCCCCCATCTTGGGGTTCCAGTAACGGGTCTGGTGGCCAAAGTGGACACCCGCTTCCAGCATCTGGCGCATGGAAACTTGGCTCATGGTGATTTTCTCCGATTAAGGGTTGTGCCTCCACGCATCCCAACCACCGACCCGGACGACCGAAAAGCGGTCGGCGCGGGCACCCCGGGGGTCGTGTCGATGCGTGTGTGATTTTTTGCAATTGCGATTAAGCGGCGCGTTTTATACCATAGTCTGTTTATTTCCTCAAACTTCCCTTGCCGATCGCAACCTCGTCGGACCCAACCGCGGTACCCGCCATATTGTAATGAGTATTATTATCAAGACCCCGCAAGAGATCGAGAAGATGCGCGCCGCCGGTCGCGCCGCCGCCGAAGTCCTGGAGATGGTCGAGGAGCATGTGCGCCCCGGCATCACCACCGTCGAGCTCGACCGCATCTGCCACGACTTCATGGTCAACGAACAGAAGGTCGTCCCCGCCCCCCTCAACTACCGCGGCTTTCCCCGCTCCATCTGCACCTCGGTCAACCACCAGGTATGCCACGGCATCCCCAGCGACAAGAAGCTGAAGAACGGCGACATCGTCAATATCGACATTACCGTCATCAAGGACGGTTTTCATGGCGACACCAGCAAGATGTTCCTGATCGGCAAGCCGACGGTACTCGCCGCCCGCCTGGCCGAGGTCGCGCAACAGGCGCTGTGGATCGGCATCGAGGAGGTCCGCCCCGGCGCCACCCTCGGCGACATCGGTCACGCCATCCAGCAATTCGCCGAATCCCACCGCTACACGGTGGTCCGGGAGTACTGCGGCCACGGTATCGGACGCGCCTTCCACGAAGACCCGCAGGTGCTTCACTATGGCAAGCGGGGCGACGGCGTTGAACTCCGGGCCGGCATGTGCTTCACCATCGAGCCGATGATCAACGCCGGCAAGAAGGAGGTGAAGGTGTTGCCCGACAAGTGGACGGTGGTGACCCGCGACCGCAAACCCTCCGCCCAATGGGAGCACACCATCCTGGTCACCGACGCCGGCCACGAGGTGCTCACCCTGCGCCGGGAAGAGATGGGTCAGCGCTGAAATCGCGAGATGAAAAATACCCCCCGTGTTGATACCGCACCCGACTGAACCGATGACCGACCTCCCTTCGAGTTCCGAACGCCGCTTCGGCGGCATCGCCCGCCTCTACGGCGAGGCCGCGAGCCAGGCATTCACCCGCGCCCATGTAGCGGTGGTCGGCGTCGGCGGGGTCGGCAGCTGGGCGGTGGAGGCATTGGCGCGCAGCGGTATCGGCGAACTGACCCTGATCGATCTGGACCACGTCGCCGAATCCAACATTAATCGTCAACTCCAGGCCCTGGAGGAGACCCTGGGCATGGCCAAGGTCGGGGCGCTGGCAAAGCGCATCGCCGGCATCAATCCCGCCTGCCGGGTCCATTGCATCGAGGAGATGGTCGAGTTCGACAACCTGGAGCGGTTGTTCGACGAGCGCTTCGACTACGTCATCGACTGCATCGACGGCTATCGCCAGAAGGCGGCGCTGATCGCCCATTGCCGACGGCGGCGCATCCCTCTGGTGACGGTCGGCGGCGCGGGGGGACGCATCGACCCCGGACGTATCACCACGAGCGATCTCAGCCGCAGCCGTGACGATCCGCTGCTGGCCAAGGTGCGCAGGCTGCTGCGAAGGGATTACGGCTTCCCGCTCAATCCGAAACGCCGTTTCGAAGTACCCGCGGCATGGAGCAGCGAACCGCCGTCAATCCCGCCACGCGACCATTGCGCCGCCAGCGGCCTCAACTGCGGCGGCTTCGGCTCGGCGATGCCGGTCACCGCGTCCTTCGGCCTGCACGCAGCCGCCCATGTGCTGCGCAAGCTCGCCGGCTGACTCGCCCAGTAAACCACGCTTTAGGCGATTTCCAACTAACGGTCATGGAGTGATGCACCACCCCGGGAAATGAATCAGCCCAAGGAGTGGCAGTCCTTTGAGGACTGCCACTCCTCGGTAGATTCACAGTAAAGAATACACCACAGAGAACACAGAGGGCACAGAGTGACAAGGGCGGGGAAAACGTCGGCGCAAATTCAACCTATTGATAATTAAACTAACAATACCCCTTCACTCGCTTCCCCATACGAGAGTTTCTCTGTGTTCTCTGTGTGCTCTGTGGTAGGTTTTATCCTGAAGATTGCCTTAGATTCCGCAAAAGCTCACTCCGCCTCCACCTCTTCTCCGCGTCCGCGCCGATAATCCCGGGGCGAGACCCGAAAGCGCCGCTTGAAGGCGGTGGCGAAATTGGCGCCGCCGTTGTAACCGTTCATCTGGGCGATCTGCTCCACCGGCAGGGTCGTCTCACGCAGCATGCGCGCCGCCTCCCGCAGGCGATAGTCCCGCAGCCAGGCGAACATGGTCATGCCATGCACCGCCTGGAACTCCCGCGACAATCGCTTGATGTTGACACCGAACATCTCGCCCAGCTCTTCCAGGGTCGGCGGGTCATCGGGGTCTTCGATCAGCTTCTCGCGAACCTTCTCGATACGCTGCAAGGCGAGACGAGAGAGACGCCCCGCCTCCTCGCTGATCTCCCCCTCCGGCAGCGGGCCATAGTACTCCTGGTAGGACTCCAGGCGATGCTCCAGATTGCGCCGGATACGATGATAGTTGAGGTGATTGACGACCCGCGCGATCAGCTCCTTCTTCTGCACCGGCTTGGTGATGTAATCCACCGCGCCGTGCTGAAAGCCCTTGACCTTCTGCTCCACATCCCCGGACATGCTGAAGAAGATCACCGGAATATGCTGGGTCTCGGGATCTTCCTTGAGTCGCCGGCACACCTCGAAGCCATCCATCAGCGGCATCTGCACATCCAGGATGATCAGGTCCGGGCGCTCCTTCCGGGCCAGATCCAGGCCGCCGCGACCGTTGAGGGAGGACCGAATGGTAAAGCCGTAGTCGCTCAAGTAGGCCTTGACCAACTCTATGTTGAGCGGATCGTCATCGATCAGCAGCAAACACTCATCCACTTCTTGCTTTGAGGAATTCATGGAGAAAGATCTCTAATAGCCCGCGCCAGTACGGAATGATAGCCGGCAACTTTTGCGCAAACATTCTATTCGATGTCGGAAGATTGTGTAGCACCAATCACTCAACCTGTGAATCAGGGCCGCGAACACTCCATCCATAACCCAGCAAGGCCGCCCAACCCGCCAGCATCGCCACGCCGCCCAGCGGCGTGATCATTCCCAATGCCGGCACATTCAGCCCGGCCATCAGAAACAGGCTGCCGCTGAACAGGGTCACGCCGACGCCGATCAAGCCGCCGGCGCCGCGGCTCCAGCCGTTGGCGGGCAACAAGGCGATCACCAGCAGCACCACCCCGTGCAGCCCCAGATACTCTACCCCGGTGTGCCAGGCGGCGTAGAAACGCTCCGTCAGAAAGGGCCGCAGGGCGTGGGCCCCGAAGGCCCCCAGCGCCACGGTCAGAAAGCCGCATGCCGCGCCGAAGAGAAACAGCGGGCGGGAGTGGATCGCCATGCGCCCGCGCTACCAGGGAATCGGCTGGCCATCGCGAAAAAAGCCGCCGCTGGGGCCATCGTCCGGCAACAACGCCAGCATCACGATCCCCCTGGCCCCCTCCTCAAGTGAGCGGTCGGCGTTGGCGCCGCCCATGTCGGTGCGCACCCAGCCGGGACAGCAGGCGTTGATCTTGATGCCGCTGGCCGCGCCCAGCTCATCGGCGAAGATGCGGGTCATGGCATTGACCGCGGTCTTGGAGAGGCGATAGCCGGGACAGCACCCGTTCATGTCCGAGAGTTGGCCCATGCCGGAGGAGACGGTCACCACCCGCCCGCGCCCCTTCATCATGGGGATAAAGGTCTGACACATGCGCAGCGGCCCGAAGGTATTGGTCTCCATCGCCGTGCGAATGGTATCCAGGGAGGTATCGAAGATGCTGTTGCTGCCCGGGTCCCGACCCGGAAAGGGATCGGGAAAGATCCCGGCGTTATTCACCAGGATATCCAGGCGGCCGAACTCCTTGTCCACATACTCGGCCAATCCGGCGATGGAGGCGTCGTCGGTCACATCCAGCGCATGGAAACGGACATCGCCCCCCGCCTCCCGCAGTTGGCTGGCCGCCGCCTCGCCCTGCTCCGGATTACGGCAGGCAAGTATTACCGTCAGCCCCTTCGCCGCCAACTGTCGACAAGTCTCCAGCCCCAATCCCCGGTTGGCCCCGGTAACCAGGGCGACCTTCAGTTCTTGCATGTTGCTCTCCTGTTTCCGCGTTTTGCGCATGCCGCCATTCTACTCGCAACCCCTCGCCAATAAAACAGAATATAGGCTCTACTCAAGATCTTGCGCGTCCTGGTCGAATCCCCCTCAGGGGATCTAACCCACCTATTTCGCACTGTATTTTGCCCCGATCCCTGGCAGGGCTTTAGCCTTTGGCTCAGGCAATGCCTGTGGAGAACAACATGGTTTAACCAAGAGGTTTACTCACGAATAATTGCGGCGTGCATTCCATGGTCATCCACAAAGCCCTGTCGCCGTGCAAGCCGGTGTAATAGAATTTCCCCAATATGCCAATCCCACGAGGTGATCATGAAGCCGACGAAACGCCAACCCGACATGGACAAACTCGACCAAGTGGTCGCCGAAGCGCGCAAGGCCCGCGACGACCGTGAGCAGGGCTACCGCGAACGGGCGCTGAAGATGTACCCCTGGATCTGCGGGCGCTGCGGGCGCGAGTTCAGCCACGCCAACCTGCGCGAGCTGACGGTCCACCACCGCGACCACAACCACGACAACAACCCGCCCGATGGCAGTAACTGGGAGTTGCTATGCCTCTACTGCCACGACCACGAGCACCAGAAACTACTGGACGCGGCACACGGCAGCCTGGGCGGCAAAGGCGGCGACAGCGCCACCTTTAACCCCTTTGCCGGGCTCGGCGACTTGCTGAAAAAAGGGGATAACGACAAATAGCACCGCTGCGAACAAGTTTTTGCGGGCATTGCCAACCCGCAAAATCAGGCCTCCTCGCCCACGATCCCGTCCACCCGCTGGAACCCCCTGGGCAGCTTGTTGCCGCGACGCCCGCGCTCACCCCGGTAGTTGTCGAGATCGGCGGGCTTGAGGGTGAAGGTACGCTTGCCGGAGAGCAGGCTAAGGGGCGTATCCGGCGGCAGTGTGGCGAGCAACGTCACCAGCTCGTTGCGACTGGCGGCGCGATCGGTGGGGATGCTGATGATCTTGTTGCCCTTGCCCTTGGCCAGTGTGGGCAGCTCGGCGACGGGAAAGAGCAACATGCGGCCCTCGTTGCTGATCGCCGCGAGGAGTTCGTGGTCCGGGTCCGCCACCGCCAGCGGCGGCATCACCTGGGCGTTCCTGGGCAGGGTCAGCAGCGCCTTGCCGGCCTTGTTCTTGGCATACAGGTCCTTGAGCTGGATCAGAAAACCGTAGCCGGCATCCGAGGCGAGCAGGTACCACTGCTCGGGTTCGCCGCCCAGGGTGTGGATGAAACGGGCGCCGCTGGCGGGCGCCAGGCGTCCCGTCAGCGGCTCGCCCTGCCCCCGTGCCGAGGGCAGGGTATGGGCCGGCAGTGAATAGCTGCGCCCGGTGGAGTCGAGAAATACCGCCTGCTGGTTGGAGCGCAGCCTGGCGGCGTCGAGGAACTTGTCCCCCGCCTTGTAGCTGAGCCCGGTCGGATCGATGTCGTGGCCCTTGGCGGAGCGCACCCAACCCTTCTCCGAGAGCACCACCGTCACCGGCTCGCTGGGGGTGAGTCTGGTCTCGTCCAGTGCCTCGGCTGCGGCGCGCTCTACCAGCGGCGATCTTCGATCATCGCCATACTTCTCGGCGTCCTCCCGGATCTCCTTCTTGATCAGGGTCTTCATGCGCTGCTTGGAGGCGAGGGTCTTCTCCAGCCACTCCCGTTCCTTCTCCAGCTCCTCCTGCTCGGCGCGGATCTTCATCTCCTCCAGCCGGGCGAGCTGGCGCAGCTTGGTGTCGAGCACGTAATCCGCCTGCACCTCGCTGAGGCCGAAGCGTTCCATCAACACCGGCTTGGGGTGATCCTCGGTACGGATGATGCGAATCACCTCGTCGATGTTGAGATAGGCGATCAGCAACCCTTCCAACAGGTGCAGTCGATCCCGTACCTTGCCCAGGCGATGCTCCAGACGCCGACGGACGGTTTCGTAACGAAACTCCAGCCACTCGACAAGGATCTCGCTCAGCCCCTTGACCACCGGCCGACCGTTGAGGCCGATCATGTTGAGGTTGACCCGATAGGTGCGCTCCAAGTCGGTGGTGGCGAAGAGGTGGGACATCACCTGCTCCACATCCACCCGGTTGGAGCGGGGCACGATCACCAGCCGGGTCGGATTCTCATGGTCCGACTCGTCGCGCAGATCCTCCACCATCGGCAGCTTCCTGGCCTGCATCTGGGCGGCGATCTGCTCCAGCACCTTGTTGCCCGAGGTCTGGTAGGGCAAGGCGGTGATCACGATATCCCCCTGATCCCTTTCATAGCGGGCGCGCATGCGAATGGAACCGCCGCCGCTGGCGTACATCTTCAGCAGGTCGGCGCGGGGGGTAATGATCTCCGCCGCGGTGGGATAGTCCGGCCCCGGCACAAGCTCTACCAGCTCTTCGAGGGTGCTATCCGGGTTCTCCAGCAGGGCGATGCAGGCGCTGGCGACCTCTCGCAGATTATGGGGCGGGATATCCGTCGCCATGCCCACCGCGATGCCGGTGGAGCCATTGAGCAGCACATTGGGCAGCCGCGCCGGCAGCAGTAACGGCTCCTTGAGGGTGCCGTCGAAGTTGGGCCCCCAGTCCACCGTTCCCTGTCCCAGTTCGGAAAGCAGCACCTGAGCATAAGGCGTCAGACGCGACTCGGTATAGCGCATCGCCGCAAAGGATTTGGGATCGTCCGGCGAGCCCCAGTTGCCCTGACCGTCGACCAGCGGATAGCGGTAGGAGAAGCTCTGGGCCATCAGCACCATCGCCTCGTAGCAGGCGGAGTCGCCGTGGGGATGGAATTTACCCAGCACGTCGCCCACGGTGCGCGCCGACTTCTTGAACTTGGCGGTCGCCGACAGCCCCAGTTCCGACATCGCGTAGACGATGCGCCGCTGCACCGGCTTGAGGCCATCGCCAATATGCGGCAGGGCGCGATCGAGGATCACGTACATGGAGTAGTCGAGATAGGCCTTCTCGGCGAAGACCTTCAGCGGCATCTGTTCGATGCCCTCTTCGTTGTAGCTGCTGGACATGAAATCCTCAAGGGTCGCTTGTAATCGGGCGGGAATGATACGAAAGCCGAGCGAATTTGTCACAAACCGCGCGCCCACCGGACGCAAAACCCCTTCAGGCGTGCGCTGGCTCGCACCCGGTTCAGGCGCCGTTGTCTTTTCTTAGACCACGGGCGGAAGATCGCGTATCTTTAGCGTCCATGGAAAACATCAAACTGGTAGATCTGATCAAAACGATGATTAACGTTCATCGGGAGCTGTTCAGCGCGGCGAACCACTCCCGGGACTTCAAGGCTTCGCGCGCCCACTACATCAACACCCGGGTCAAGGTGCTGGCGCTGCTGTTCGGACTGCTCGCGGTGCTGTGGATTCCCATCGATTACCTGATCATCGCCGATGAGCGGTTCTACGCGATACTGATGTTACGCGTCATCTTTTCCACCCTGATGCTGGCTCTGGCATTCTGGCGCGGCGGCAATATCCTGCTCAACATCGCCTACCTGCGCCTGGCCCTGTTCGTCATCATTCCCGGGCTTTTCTACGTCGGCTCGCGCATGATACTTCATGACAACATGGACGCCCACGGCGCCCTGCTCGGATACTCGTTCCTCCCCTTTCTGATGGTCGCCCTGCTCACCATCGTCCCCCTCAGCGTGATCGAGGGAGCGTTGTTCCTGTCCCTGTCCATCGCCTTTTACCTCATTGCCGCGGCACTCGGCCAAAACCCGTTCAGCTTGCACGTACTCGGCGACCTGTGGCTGCTCACCCTGCTCGCCACGGTGGCGCTGTGGGTGCAGATATCGCAACTGCACATGCTGATGCGGCTCTATCGCGAGGCGACCCGCGACGCCCTCACCGGCCTGGTCAATCGGCGCGTATTCATCAACTGGCTGGAGCGGGAAAAGGAGGGCGCGCGCAAGAGAAAGCGCCCGCTATCAATCCTGCTGATGGATCTGGACAAGTTCAAGCGGGTCAACGACGACTACGGCCATCTTACCGGCGATCGAGTACTGGAGCGGTTCTCCAACCTGCTGCATCGCAACCTGCCGGAAAGCGCCCTGGCGGGACGTTATGGCGGCGAGGAGTTCATCGCCATCCTGCCCAACAGCAGCGACGATGAAGCGGTCAGGGTGGCGGAACGGGTGCGCACCGCCTGTCACGGCGAAAGGATTGCGATCGTCGACGGCGAGGGGGAGATCGACTTCTCCACCAGCATCGGAATCACCGAATTGCGCCCCGGCGACTCCGTGAACGACCTCCTCGCCCGCGCCGACAACGCCCTCTACGGCGCCAAGAGCGCCGGACGGGATACCGTGGTCGTCAAATGAGCCATCGCCGCACAACGGCGGACGCGCCTGAACAAGGCGTAGGATTTTCGTGTATTCTGGTGTAGTCTTCGTTGTGTTCTTAAGGATAAAGATCCGAACACGAGGGACGCAAAACGCCGCAACTCCCGCGCCCCCATGAACAGGAGTTTCATTTTACCCAAGGTCCCGCCCGATCAAGTTTTGGAGCCAAATGATGACTGATCTGAGCTATCTGTTTCGCAACATCAAGAAGAACCAATCCTCCAACGAGGTCCCCTCCACCAAGGAGATCAACAAGGAGATCAACGCCCTGGGGCTAAACTGGGTGGCCAGTAACAAGCCCACCCCAGCCAACAAGCCGATCAAGAAGACCATCTCCCTGGCCGGCGTCGATACCGATGAGAACGAGGTCACCCTGGAAGAGGCGGCTACCGCCGAAGCGGAAAGCCACGCCGTACGCATCGACCGCGGCGAGGGGATCGACTGGCGCAAGGTCGACGGCAAGAACTATATCACCCGCGCCTGGAATCAGGGCGATTGCAACGCCTGCGTCTCCTTCGCCACCGTCGGCGCCATCGAAGCCAACCTACGCGTTCAGAAAAACGATCCCAATCTGGAGATCGCCCTCTCCGAGGCCTATCTCAACTTCTGTCGCCGCAACGCCGGCTGCCGCCTCGGCTGGGGCCTCTCCGAAGGGCTGAAGTGGGCCATGGAGAAGGGCATCCCCGATGACGACTGCCACCCCTGGAACCAGCGCAGCAATTGCTCCCGCCGCTGTTCCGACTGGGAAAAACGGGCGGTGCGCATCAACAGCTACGGCACCCACCGCACCCTCGAGGAGCGCAAGGCGGCGATCGAGAAGGGGCCGGTGATCGGCGGCATGTTCCTGTTCTCCGACTTCATGGCCTACAGCGGCGGCATCTACCAGAAGACCAACCACGCCAAGCCGCTAGGCTTCCACGCGGTGGTCGTAATCGGTTATGACGATGATGAAGGTTGCTGGATCATCAAGAACAGTTTTGGCCGCAAGTGGGGCGACGACGGCTGCGGCAAGATCGCCTACGGCCAGCAGGACGTCAAGATCGACAATGCCTTCCCGTTCTACTCCGTCGGCGAGATCGTGGTGCCCGAGGACTTCTACAAGAAGAAAAAGACGGGTACCCGCAAGAACTTTACCACCAACCTGACATCCCTCTTCTCCAACAACTTCTGAGGGACTCCCAAGCGAATATTGCATGCATGGGGAGGTTGAGCCTTCAGGCGGGCCGGGAATGAACCCGGTCCGATCAAAGCCTCGACCTCCCCTTGTAGCGTCCCGCCCTGAATCCCGATCGTGTCTGTCGGGAAAGCGACAAACCGCCCCCATCCCCCAACCCACGCGCCCTGCCCATCCCCCTGGAGGCCCGGAGAATGGCCCTTATCGCCTCCATGGCACACCCCTTGCATCGCCATATCCAAATCGAAAGCCAATTATTTGCCATGGAGAACACCTACATGTTGACACTGACAGCTAGCGCACGAAAGGCCATCAACCGTTTCGTCAAGGGCGCCGACACCCCGGTCGAGGGGCTGCGCATTTCGGTAACCGGCGGCGGCTGCTCCGGCATGCAATACGCCATGGCGCTGGAAGAGGCGGCCAAGACCGAAGATACGGTGGTCGAAGTCGATGGGCTGAAGGTGATCATCGATCCCCACAGCGCGCCATTTCTGAAGGGCGTCACCGTCGATTTCGTCGACAGCATGGAGGGCAGCGGCTTCAAGTTCGAAAACCCCAACGCCAGCGCCAGCTGCGGTTGCGGCAACTCTTTCACCGCCTGATCAGGAGGAAAACGTCATGTGGGATTATTCCGAAAAGGTCAAGGAACACTTCTTCGACCCCCGCAACGCCGGCGCGGTGGAAGACGCCAATGGCATCGGCGATGTGGGCTCCCTCTCCTGCGGCGACGCATTGCGCCTGACCCTCAAGGTAGACCCGGAGACCGACACCATCCTGGAGGCCGGCTTTCAGACCTTCGGCTGCGGCTCGGCGATTGCGTCGAGTTCGGCGCTGACCGAGATGATCAAGGGCATGCACGTCGACGAGGCGCTGAAGGTGAGCAATCAGGACATCGCCGACTACCTCGACGGCCTGCCGCCGGAGAAGATGCACTGCTCGGTGATGGGACGCGAGGCGCTGCAAGCCGCCGTCGCCAACTACCGCGGCGAGGTGTGGAAGGATGACCACGAAGAGGGCGCCCTGGTGTGCAAATGCTTCGCGGTGGACGAGGTGATGATCGAAGAGACGGTGCGCGCCAACAACCTGCGCACCGTGGAGGAGGTGAGCAACTACACCAAGGCCGGCGGCGGTTGCTCCTCCTGCCACGAGGGGATCGAGGAGATCCTGACCCGCATCCTGGCCGAAAAGGGCGAGACCTTCGACCCCAACGCGGTGGCCGGCGAGAAAAAGAAGGGCTCCTCCGGCCTGACCAATCTGCAACGCATCAAGCGCATCGAGGAGTTGTTGGCGGACATCCGCCCCAACCTGCAACGCGACCACGGCGACGTGGAGCTGATCGAAGTCGACGGACGCAACATCTACGTCAAGATGACCGGCGCCTGCGCCGGCTGCCAGATGGCCGCCACCACCCTGGGCGGCATCCAGCAGCACCTGGCGGAGGGGCTAGGCGAATTCATCCAGGTGCTGCCCCACGAAGAGCTGGCGCGGCGCGCGGCCATGGGGGCCTAGACCATGGACGAAAAAGGCATCTATCTGGACAACAACGCCACCACCATGGTGGACCCGACGGTGGTAGAGGCGATGATGCCCTACTTCACCGAACAGTTCGGCAACCCCTCCTCCATGCATCAGTTCGGCGACAAGGTGGGACGCGCGCTCAAGAAGGCGCGCCAGCAGGTGCAGGCGCTGCTCGGCGCGGAACATGATTCGGAGATCATCTTCACCTCCTGCGGCACCGAATCCGACTCCACCGCCATCCTCTCCGCCCTCAAGGCCCAGCCGGATCGCAAGGAGATCATCACCACCGTGGTCGAGCACCCGGCGGTACTGAGCCTGTGCGAATACCTGGAGAAGGACGGCTACACCGTCCACTATCTGAAGGTGGACGCCAAGGGCCGCCTCGACATGCGCGAATACCAGCGCCTACTCTCCGACAACGTCGCCATCGTCTCGGTGATGTGGGCCAACAACGAGACCGGCACCCTGTTCCCGGTGCAGGAGATGGCCTCTCTGGCCCGTTCCGCCGGCGTGATGTTTCACACCGACGCGGTGCAGGCGGTGGGCAAGCTGCCGATCAATCTGAAAGACAGCGACATCGACATGCTCTCCCTGTCGGGTCACAAACTCCATGCGCCCAAGGGCGTCGGCGTGCTCTACCTGCGTCGCGGCGTGCGCTTTCGCCCGCTGCTGCGCGGCGGACATCAGGAACGGGGACGCCGCGCCGGCACCGAAAATGCCGCGTCCATCGTCGCCCTGGGCAAGGCCTGCGAGATGGCCATGGCGTCCATGACCATCGAAAAGACCAACGTCAAGGCGATGCGCGACCGGCTGGAGAAGGGCATTCTGGAAAAGGTCAGCCACTGCTTCGTCACCGGCGACCCGGGCAATCGCCTGCCCAACACCTGCAATATCGCCTTTGAATATATCGAAGGCGAGGCGATCCTGCTGCTGCTCAACAAGATGGGTATCGCCGCCTCCAGCGGCTCCGCCTGCACCTCAGGTTCTCTCGAACCCTCGCACGTGATGCGCGCGATGGACATCCCCTTCACCGCCGCCCACGGTTCGGTGCGCTTCTCCTTCTCCCGCTTCAACACCATGGAAGAGGTAGAGCGGGTGATCGAGGCGGTACCGCCCATCGTTGAAAAACTGCGCAAACTCTCGCCCTACTGGGCCAACGGCAAACCGGTGGAAGACCCGGAAAAGGCCTTCGCACCGGCTTATGCCTAAAGACGGTGCGTTACGGCGCGCAGGAGTTTTGGAGTTGCCTCCAGGCTTGAGGATAGCGCGCCTAATGCACCCTACGGATTTCTCTGCACTCCTGTGAAAAGGTGGTGTTCCTCCTCTACCGCGGCTCTCACCGCGGTTTTTTTTGGAGGGAATTTTCGGACAGGATGGACAGGATTTTCGGGATAAACGGGATGTTGTTGTTTCAGGTTTAGAAGCCGCTTCGATTCGCTTCGGAGTCCGGACTTTACTGTGAATCTACCGAGGAGTGGCAGTCCTCAAAGGACTGCCACTCCTTGGGCTGATTCATTTCCCGGGGTGGTGCATCACTCCATGACCGTTAGTCCGGCATGGCGATCGCGGCGTTGCCGGACTGAAGTCCGGGCTCCGGGCCGGCGCGCTCCCAGATTTATCCTTCGCGCCCACGCTCTAGCGCGAGAGTGTATCCCCAGCCGCTCCAGGCGGCCAGACAACTTCCGAACGACTGCCAGATACAATACAGCTATCGACCCATATTGCTGGAGACCTTTGTGGAGACACCTCGCTTTGAGGGCACCTGCTATAAGGCGGCGAACGGGTCTTATCGGGGACAGACCAAGGAGCGCGGCAAGCTGGGTCCCTCTGGGAAACAGAGTTTGCCGATCAAGGACTTATGGGTGTATCCCCTGGATACCGACTTCAGGGCCGAGCTAACGAGTTGATTCTTCTCTGGAGGGGCTCGCCGAATATTTGCTCAGCGCAAACACCGCGAGTCGTAGGAAAATGTGACGACCTTCAAATACCATGCAATTTAGTTGAAAGATCCTTTGCTGGATGATATGCTAGGATTCATTAAGCAAAAGTACGCTATAGATGCCGGATACAGGACGAGCCGCATTTCCCCAGAAGAATAGGCAACAACGAAGGTGCATCTATGCGGCGGGCAACTTTTTGGCAACTCATTCGCGGGCGGGCCTCACTTCCTCTTCTGATATCCTCTCTTGCGTTATTCGCCCATGGGCAGCCTGCAAGCGCCTGTTCACTGACCCTTACATCACCTGTAGATGGGACGACCGTCCATGTCGATTCGGTATCGGTCAGCGGCACAGCCGATGCTACTCAATGTCATTTAGTTAAGCGCAAACCAACTCCGCTCTACGCGCAACGCTTTTTATTGTAGTGAAATTCATTTACGCTCGACCTCCGCTTTTTCCGCGGGAATGAGCGCCCTGGCCTGACCGGCTCTACCTCCGCTACAATCTCAGTGAGTAATCGCAAAAG
>JAABSM010000033.1 GCA_011390365.1 Gammaproteobacteria bacterium | reverse complement strand
CGATTCGTTACGCCACCTGGGGCTATGATGACACCAGCGGCAAGGTCATCTCTTCAGAGCATGCCAATGGTGCGGAATTGGTTGAATTCGCCTACGCCGGCGGAACCGCCACGGTCACCGCCACCGTCGATACCGGCATCACCAACAGCCGCACCTACCACTTCGAGGTCAAGGGCGGTGCGACCCAAGTCGCCGAGATCACCGGCGATCGTTGCATCAGTTGTCCCAAGGGCCAGCGGAAGAGCAGGACCTACCACGAGGACGGCCAGCTCGCCAGCGTCACCGATTGGAACGGCAATCTCACCAAGTACGACTACTACACCAGCGGCGATGACCTGGGACGCCTGAAGGGCGTCAACGAAGCCCCGGACAACGCCACAATCTATCGCACTGTCACCACCTGGGACACCGAATATCCGCTGCCGGATGCTCAGACGCTCTATGAGATTCCCGTCGCCAATCCGGAAAATGCCACCGTCCAACGCTTCATCGCGTACGACTACTACCCCAAGAGCGCCGGCTATCCCACCTCGCGCATTCACACCCTGACCCTCTGCGATCCCGGCGCGGACGACATCTGTGATGTCGGCGATCCCCAGCGCACCACCACCTTCACCTACTACGCCAACTGATATGAAGGGGCCGGGTCTCGCTTTGTTACATTCAATTTCACAAAATTGGAGCCCGCGTGTCCTTTCTGAAGATTTCAATGGCGGCCAAGGGCGCTTGACCCATGACTTTGACGGCCTGATCCCGAACATGATCCAGAACGGCCAGGGCATCCGCCTGGGGCTTTTTGTCGCTTTTGGTTATGAGCAACAGGTAGGGCTTGTTGTGTATTGCGAGTTCGGCGAGAAAACGATGTAACGTCTCCTGCAATGACCCTTCATCGACGCTGACCAACAGGCAATAAGCCAGACTGCGATCCAGGTATTGATCAATGGCCTTGGCATGTTGCGCGATACCCGAATCCCAGCCCGGCATATCAACCAATACCAAGTGGGGAAAAGCGGCCAGAGTGGGGGCGTCAATGGCAACCTCGATCCAATCGTTGGGGGTCGCTTCGGGCCATTCCTGGTTTACCAGTGCTTCACGGCTCAGTGGCCGAGTCGTATCGTTCGCCTTGTGGTGGAGCAAGTTTTCGCTCGCGAAGTAATGCAGCTCCACCGGGAGACTGGTTTCGGGTGTGACCGCCGCGGGCAATAGCGGCTCAGGAAGGATGGCATTGAGAAGTGTGGTCTTCCCGCAACTGAAGGCGCCAATCAAGGGAACCCGCACGCGGAAGCGGCTGGACTGCTCGACGATGGCGATCACCGGTTTCGTGTCGAACTCATGCTGTTCCATGAGGCGCAGCAGCTCGTCGGCGTGTTCATGGATCTGCGTTTGCCGCGGAAAGATGGATGGTTTTGGATTGTTATCATCTAACATGGATTGAGTCTCTAAGTTCATGGGGATTCCGCATCTGCCACATGGGACAGCGGCCCGAAGCCGGGACAACGGAGTAACAGGCGTCGGATGCTACTATTACCCGTTAATATGTATAGCTTACGCAGAACAGCGCAGGGCAATGACGCCTCTTTCGGCGGAACGAAACCGGGGGACATTGGATGGGATGGTGACGTTTTGCTTGGTTTCATGCTTTCACTTCTCACTGTAGTCATAATACAGTTGCACGCTACAAATGCAATAATTTAATAGGCTTTATGTGTGGTTTCGCAACTTGCGTTGGCGCGTGCAGGCGCTTCGGTCGGTTGTTGATGAGCGAATAGTGTAGGTGGTGGGTGCGTCGTTTTGAAGGGGGTTTTAGCGGAGTGGCGACACGATCTGTCGCGATTATCCCGAAGTTTTTTCACCTCATCGCCGGGGCCGGTCGCCATCGACTTTTTCGACTCGCACGTTACCTCGCCTAACAGTCATGGAGTGGTTTGCCACCCGGGAAAGGCCTTCGCACCGGCCTATGCCTGATCGCATGGTGCGTTACGGTGCGCGGGGGTCATGGAGTAGCCTCCCGTCCCCAAGTAGCGCGCCTAGCTCACCCTTGAACGGGTTTTTCTGCACTCCTGTCAACAAGGTGGTGTTCCTCCTGTACCGCGGTCTCAACCGCGGTTTTTTTTTTCGACTGAAATATAGACAGGATGGACGGGATGCCGTTGCTTCGGAGACCGGACGTTAGTCCGGCATAGCGAGCGCAGCGCTGCCGGACTGAAGTCCGGGCTCCGGGCCGGCGCGCTCCGAACTATCGGCATCCTGCCCGGCCTCGACCATTCCCAGCACCCCGTCCATTCTGTAAATCCCGTTGATCTTGTCCAAAAACTCTTCCGCCAGAGCATTCACAAGTTGCAATTCTCCTCCCGAATCACGATCATTGCCGGTTGGTTTTACTGGACAAGCACACCCCATGAGTTCCTACGACGCCTCTTCCATTGAGGTCCTTAGCGGCCTGGAGCCGGTGCGCAAGCGCCCCGGCATGTACACCGACACCACCCGCCCCAATCATCTCGCCCAGGAGGTGATCGACAATAGCGTGGATGAGGCGATCGCCAAGCATGCCACGCGGATCGATGTAGAGCTGTTCAAGGATGGTTCGCTGCTGGTGAGGGACGACGGTCGCGGGATGCCGGTGGATATCCATCCCCAGCAGGGGCTGCCGGGTGTCGAGGTGATCCTGACCAAGCTGCACGCCGGCGGCAAGTTCTCCAACAAGAACTATCAGTTCTCCGGCGGCCTGCACGGGGTGGGCGTATCGGTGGTCAACGCCTTGTCGGACCATCTAGAGGTGAAGGTGCGGCGGGACGGCAAGGAGTATCGCATCGCCTTCTCCGGTGGTGACAAGGTGAGCGAGCTGGAGGAGATCGGCAAGGTCGGCAAGAACAATACCGGCACCACCCTGCACTTTCACCCGGATCCCAGGTATTTCGACTCGCCGAAGTTCTCGGTGCGGCAGTTGCACCATGTACTGCGCGCCAAGGCGGTGCTCTGTCCCGGACTGAAGATCACCTTCAAGGACGAGAACAGCGGCGATACGGTGGAGTGGCAGTATGAGGACGGCCTCAAGGATTATCTGCTGTCGGAACTGGGGGATATGCCGCTCGTCCCCGAAGAGCCTTTCGTGGGCAATATGGCGGGCAACACCGAGGCGGCGGAGTGGGCGCTGGTATGGTTGGCCGAGGGCGGCGAGGGGATTGCCGAAAGTTACGTCAATCTGATCCCTACCGCCCAGGGCGGCACCCACGTCAACGGCCTGCGCAGCGGCCTGACCGAGGCGATGCGGGAGTTCTGCGACTTTCGCAACCTGTTGCCGCGCGGCGTCAAGCTGACGCCGGAGGATGTCTGGAGCAACTGCTGCTATGTGCTCTCGGTGAAACTGGCCGATCCCCAGTTTTCCGGCCAGACCAAGGAGCGGCTCTCCTCCCGGGAGTGCGCCGCCTTCGTCTCGGGGGTGGTGAAGGATGCCTTCAGCCTGTGGCTCAATCAGCACACCGAGCTGGGCGAGCGGCTGGCGGAGCTGGCGATCTCCGCCGCCCAGAGCCGTCTGCGAGCGGGCAAGAAGGTGGCGCGCAAGAAGGTGACTCAGGGCCCGGCGCTGCCCGGCAAGCTGGCGGATTGCACCGCCGTCGATCCCAAGCGCAGCGAGATCTTTCTGGTCGAGGGGGACTCCGCCGGCGGCTCGGCGAAACAGGCCCGGGATCGGGAGTTTCAGGCGATCATGCCGCTGCGAGGCAAGATCCTCAACACCTGGGAGGTAGACCCGTCGGAGGTGCTGGCCTCGCAGGAGGTACACGACATCGCGGTGGCGATCGGCGTCGACCCCGGATCCGATGACCTCTCGGGACTGCGCTTCGGAAAGGTCTGCATCCTCGCCGACGCCGACTCCGACGGCGCCCATATCGCCACCCTGCTGTGCGCCCTGTTCACCCGCCACTTCACGGAGCTGGTGCGCCAGGGCCATGTCTTCATCGCCATGCCGCCGCTGTACCGCATCGACGTCGGCAAGCAGGTCTTCTACGCCCTCGACGAATCGGAAAAACAGGGCGTGCTCGACCGCATCGCCGCCGAGAAGCTCAAGGGCAAGGTCAACGTTCAACGCTTCAAGGGGCTGGGTGAGATGAACCCGGCGCAACTGCGCGAAACCACCATCCACCCCGACACCCGTCGCCTGGTGCAACTCACCATCGAAGACGAGCCAGGGGCTGGTGAACTGATGGACATGCTGCTGGCCAAGAAACGCGCCGCCGACCGCAAACGCTGGTTGCAGGATAAGGGGGATCTGGCGGAGGTAGTATGAACGGAAGCCCCTTTACCCTGGTTGTCGGGTGGCTCTTGCCGTCCCCTTGCGGCCCGACCCAGGCCAAGCCCTCAAGGTTTCGACCAACCCCGGCGAGCCCTTCGTGATCATGCATCAGGATGGCAAGCTGGATGGCATCTCCCGCGACCCGTCGCGGTTGATCGTGGTTGATCGCGGGCTGTGGTGCTCGGCGGTGGCCATGACCAGCGTCGACGATGGCGAGCTGGCAGGGCTGCCCGACACCGTTGCGGCGCGGGACTACGCCTACGCCCTGCCGGAAAACTCCCCGCGCCTGGAGGAGAGCAACCGGGTACTGCTGAGGGTTCTCCAGCACCCGCAATGAAAGGACACCCTCTACCGATACCTCTGGCGTTGAGATCCGCCCCGACTTTTTCCAAAAACTGGATTAAAAAACACTCCTTGTCCCTTGAATCTGTTATTATTCCTACTAACCTAAGCAGAGTTGCGCAAGACTCTTGCCGCGAACTCAAGGAACTGACGGATTCCCAAACATGACGCAACAACCTGGCTTTCGCGTACTCATCACCTCGATACCGGACGATGCCGCCCGCCAGAAGACCCTGCGCCTTCTGGTTCGACTGATGCCCCACATCCCGCCGCAGACGATCAAGGAGAAGCTGGCGCACCTCCCCTTCTACCTCAATCGACAGCCCCAGACGGTGGCCCAGTTTCGGCCAATGGTGGAAAAGTTGCAGGAGTTCGGGGTAACGGTGAAGGCGATACCGGTCAAGGAGACAGTCGAGACCGGGAATCCTCCCGCCCCCGCCTCCCCGTCCGAGAAGGCCCCCGCCGAAGACAAATCCCGCGACATGCGCGAAATCTTTGCCCGCCTGCACAAGAAGAAGGGGAAGCAGGAGAAGACGGCCGCGGCGGCGGCGGAACAACAGCCCGCGGCAAGCAAAACGCCCGCAAAGCGGACCATCATCAAGGCCCCCGAAGCGCCGCCGAAGCCCGCTGGAAAGGGAAAAGAGAGGGGAGAAAAGGGCGTCGCTCGCCTCTCCGGCATGGCGCGCATGGCGGCGATCGGCCTGCCGCTGCTGCTGCTCGCCATCGGCGGCGGCTACTATTACTGGACAAACCAGCAAGGCCCGCGCCCGGCGGACTCGCCGATTACCGTCTCGCGTCCCGCCGCCAGCCATGTCGCCGGTCGCGCCGCCCGCCCCCTTGATGACCTGCGCCGGGAGTGGTTCGCCGCCTATCGCCCCATGCCGGACCTGCGCTTCATCGAGGCGCATCGCCTGTTGACGAGCCTCGACGGCAAGGCCGCGCCCGCCGCGGATGTGCGTCTGCAAGAAGGGGATTGGCGAATCCAGATCCAGGGTCAGCCCCCCTTCACGCTGGCGGAGGGGGCTTCCTTCGAGACCCTCTGGGAGGGGCTGGCGGGAGGCTATCAAGCCGCCCCCGCCCAGGGGGCGACCCAGGGAGTCGTTCAGCGGGATCAGCAAGCGGATCCGCTGGCCGCCATCCGCCCGGTCATCGCCATGTTCTGGGCGCCGGCCCAGCTTGAGGCGATCAAGCTGTTGCATGAAGGCAGGGAGCGCATCGCCAGACCCGCCGAATATTATCACCTGACGGCGGAGGCGTTGCTCAACCTCGCGTTGCAGTCTTCCGATCGCACGGAGTTGCGGGACGGCCTGTTTACCCGCGCCCTGATCGCCGCGGTGGCGGCGGAGTCGGAGGGGGCGAATATCAATCACCTCAAGACGCTGCTCGCCTGGGGCATGGGTTATGAGGACGCCGCCCGCCGCATGGCGGTCTCCCTGCACCAGGATGACCCGGTAAGGGAACTGGCGAGCGGCAACTGGGAACGCTTTCACAACGCCGCCTCACGCAACGACAGCGCCATCCGCGCCCGCTACCTGGCCCTCACCACGCTGGCGATGCGCCACGCCGACACCGACGAATTGCGCCAGGCGGCGGTGAAGCTCTTCCCCGGCACCGAATACGTACCGGCGATCGCGAGCGTGATGTTCGTCGGCAACGACAACGCCGCCAAGCTCCGCGCCGCCATGCAGCTCAGCGCCGCCATGTTGCAGGAGTTGCACGTCGCCGCCGGCGGGCGCGAAGAGAGCGCCCCCAAGCCGTCACCGGAGGCGGTCGCCGACTTCGAATCGCTCCTCGCCGGCGTACCCACTGGAAAGGATCCGCTGGACCCGGGGCGGATCTCGCGCCTCTACTGGAATCAGGGCTTCTGGAACGGAATCTGGGCCTGGAGCCAGGCGCTGCGAGACGACGCCGCGGCGCTCAGCGACTTCGCCACCCGCCTCTCCGGAGAGAGCCCCATGGCCGTCCAGTTTCGCGCCTTTCAGCTGGCGCGGGTCGGCGACCCGATCGAGGCGGTCGCCATGCAGGCGGCACTCGGCGGCGCCGACGCGCTGCCCTGGAGCATGCTGATGGAGGGGACCCTCGCCGCCGCCGCGCCAACACCGGTGGGCCGCTCTCTGCTGCGGCTCATCACCGAGCGTGGCGACGAACGCCCCGGGCATCTCGCCGCCTTCGGGCTGCTCGCCCAGAATATCCTGCTTGACCGGGAGCGAGCCGACACCTTCTACACCCGCGCCCTGGAGGTCGCCCCCTTCAGCCACTCCATGCTGGAGCCGCGCATCGCCGCCTCGTCTGGCAACATTGCCCGCCTGCGGAACATGCTCGAAGAACGCCAGCGACCAACCCCGATCCGTATGGTGGCGCTACGCATGCTGCAAAGAGCGGAGCAGGCGACCGCCGCCGACGGCCACACCCTGTTCGACCCGCTGCTTGCCGAGCAACCGCAAAACACCTCCATTCGCAGCCAGGCAATCCGCTTTTTCGAAGAGGCGGGGGATTATGACGCAGCGGGCCAGCATATCGACGCCTGGCTGCGACACGCCGAAGCGGGCTCGCCGCAACACCGTCAGGCGACGATCGCCAAGGCGCGCCTGATGCACAAGAGCAATCAGTCCACCCGGGCCTGGCCACTGGTCGAACCCGAGATCACCATTGACGATACCGCATCGGTTATTCTCGGCGCCCGCATCGCCTTCGCCGCGGGCGAGCGGAAACAGGGCGTACGCCTTGCGCTGGATGCCTATCAGGATCGCCGCGACATCGACACCCTGCTGCTCAACGTCGAGCTGTTGTGGCGACTGGGCATCTGCAAAACCAGCGCCGAACTGCTGGCGAAACATGGCGCGGAGGTAACCTGGCGGGTGTGGAGAGATCGGCTGGCCCCGCTGTTCCTCGACACCCTCGGCGACAAGCCGGAGACCCAGCAGAAGTGTATCGCCACGCTGCCTGGCGCGTCCCCGTTCCCGTTCAATATCGCCCAGTTCGCCCTGGGGATCGCCGAGAATAGTGAAACGCCGCCGCGCTACACCCTTGAACTGCTCGAAATGGTAAAGCCGGACGACCTCGGCGGCATCGAGACCCACCTGGAAGGGTTCCAGCTGGTCGAGCGTCTGAACGGCTTCGAAAAGGCGCTGGAGTGGTTGCAGGGACGCTTTCAGGAGCAGGACCGCGGACTCCTGCCGGAGCTGTTTTACGATCAGAAACAGGATGTCTTGTTGTGGCGATTCTTCGGCGAACCTCGTGCCGCCAACCTGATCGACCGGGTGTGGCTGCTGCGCGCCGCGGCGATGGTGCGAGACGGCGATCCCGCACATCCCAAACGAGAGGAGCTGCGCGCCCATTTTCGCAAGCCGGGCACACCGCTGGAGTACCGACTCGGCCGCTATCTGAGCGGATACGGAGAGGAAAACGAGCTTTACAACCTCGCCTCCAGCGCGCGGGAGACCGCGCGCATCGCCTATTTTCTCGGGCTCAAGGCGGGCTCGGAGCAGCGCCTTCAGGACGCCGTGACCTGGATGCAGATCGCCCGCGAGAGCGGTGCCGTCGACACCACCGAGTACCAGTGGGCGGGAGATTGGCTGCAAGGCCGCTTCAAGGGGCTGTGAGTCGCCGAATCGATCCCCATATCGTGGCTAGACCCGCCGCATGCGATCCACGCATGCCCTTTTCGCAAGAGGTTAGCATGAGCGACAAACTGATCTATCTGCCCGCATCCACCCCCGCGCGCTGCCGGGTACTGCAAATGCCCAATGACATGGAAGCGCACGAGGCCTTTCGCAACATCACGGGCATCATCGCCCGCCTCGAAGAGCTGGGCGAAAGCGACCCGGATGAGCTAGACGATGCCTTCGAGAGCAACGGTTTCAAGGTGATGGACTTGGCGATCGGCCCCGAATTGCCTTAGGGAGCAAAACATGTACCCCCATAGCCCCGTTCCCGCCGATCAGGCCCTGCCCGGTCGCGATGAGCCGATGCCGGTCGCCGAAACCCACTTCGTCAACGGCAACCGTATCACCCCGCCTTTTCCGGAAGGCATGGCGCGCGCCATCTTCGGCATGGGCTGCTTCTGGGGCGCGGAACGCCGCTTCTGGCAGCTCCCCGGGGTCTACGCCACCGCCGCGGGCTACGCCGCCGGCGCCACCCCCAACCCCACCTATCGCGAAGTGTGCAGCGGCGACACCGGTCACAACGAAGTAGTGCTGGTGGTCTTCGACCCGAGGCAAATCGACTACCTCTCCCTGCTCAAGACCTTCTGGGAGTCCCACGACCCGACCCAGGGCATGCGCCAGGGCAACGACATCGGCGCCCAGTACCGCTCCGGCATCTACTACTTCGATGAACCGCAACAGCGTCTCGCGCAACAGACCCGCGACCGCTTCGAACAGGCCCTCAAGGCACGGCGCCGCGGCCCCATCACCACCGAGATCCTGCCAGCGCCGCCCTTCTACTATGCGGAGGAGTATCACCAGCAGTATCTGGCCAAGAATCCCAACGGCTACTGCGGCCTGGGGGGGACCGGCCTGACCCTGCCGGGATAACAGCGCCGCTACACGCCACGCCTGCCGGCGGTACCCCCGCACGCGCATGGGGAGGTTGAGCCTTTAGGCGGTCTGTGATGACGCAGCTTTACTGGTACAACCGCGCTAAATAAGAAATAACACTATTCATATAAAAATCAGCACCCTATGCCCCGCATCATTCATAGTCACTTGGCGGGTGCCGCACTAGCTCGCAAGCCCCCTTAGCGCGCCCCCGGCCTGTCGCAAGGCCTCGGCCCGATCATCGAGCCACCGGGCTTCGGGCAGCAGCTCGCCCAGCCCGAGGCGCTCGAAGCGTTCGCGGGGCTGGGATTGCAGGCCGGCGAGATAGACCGGGCAGCCCCTCTGCACCGCATCGCGGATGATCCGCTCCAGCGACAGGGCGGTACTCACGCCCAGGTGGGAGACCCCTTCGAGATCGATCACCAGCGCCCGCGCCCTGGCCAGATTGACCTGCTGGCGGGTCAGGCTCTGGGCGGCGCCGAAGATCAGCGGACCACTCAGGTGGAGCAGGTTGAGCCCGTTATCCTCATCGAACAGGATGCGCTTCTCCTCGTCGCCGAGCTTCTGACAATCCACATCTTCCGCGTCCGCCTTGCTGGCGAGCAGTCGCACATGCTCGGATTGCAGATCGGCGAGGCGGCGGATGGTGAGGATATTGGCCACGAAGAGGCCGATGCCCACCGCGGTGATCAGGTCGACGAAGACGGTCATCGCGATCACGCCGTACATGATCACGGCCCCGCGGCGGGAGACGCCGTGGGCGCGACGCAGGAAGCCCCAGTCGATGATGTCGATGCCCACCTTGATGGCGATGCCGGCTAGCACCGCCTTGGGGATAGTCTCCACCAGCCCGCTGGCGCCGAACACCACGACGCCGAGCAGCCCGGCCCGAACCAGCCCCGAGAGGGCGGTGCGGGCGCCGGTCTGGATATTGACCACGGTGCCCATGGTGGCGCCGGCGCCGGGCAGGCCGCCGAACAGGCCGGAGGCAAGATTGCCCAGCCCCTGCCCCACCAGCTCCTTGTCGGAGTTGTGCTGGGTGCGGGTCAGGCTGTCGGCGATCACCGAGGTGAGCAGGGCATCGATACTGCCGAGCATCGCCAGCACCAGGGCGTCGATGACGATGGTGCGCCACTCGTCGGCGGAGAAGGTGGGGGTCTGTAGTGAGGGCAGGCCGGCGGGGATCTCGCCGATGGCGCGGTAGCCGTCGCCCAGGAACCAGACCGCCGCCAGCGTCCCGACCACCAGCGCCGCCAGTTGCGGCGGGGCGACGCGGTGCCAGGCCTTGGGCATCAGGAACAGGATCCCCAGCGCCAGGGCGCCAAGCGCGAATTCATCCCAACGGATCTGACCGAGCAGCGAGGGCATGGCCTGTAGCGAGCCCAGCACGCCGCCGGCGGGCGAGGCGTGGCCGAGCAAGGCTGGGAGCTGGATGATCACCAGGATCAGGCCGATGCCCGACATGAAGCCGGAGACCACCGTATAGGGCATCAGGGTGACGTAGCGACCGAGTTTGAGCAGGCCGAAGGTGATCTGAAACAGCCCCGCCAGCATCACCGTGGTGAAGGCCATGGCCATGCCGTTTTCCGGCGGCAGGCCGGTGACCGGGTCGGGGGCCATGAGGGTGACGATCACCGCGGTGAAGACCACCGTCATCGGCCCGGTGGGCTCGGAGATCAGGGTGGGGGTGCCGCCGAACAGGGCCGCGAACAGCCCCACCAGCACCGCCCCGTAGAGGCCCGCCTCGGCCCCCGCGCCGGAGGCGACGCCGAAGGCCAGGGCCATGGGCAGGGCCACCACGGTGGCGGTGACGCCGCCAAAGAGGTCACCCTTGAGATTTCCCAGATGGATTTGGTTGAAGATCTGCATGCCTCACCCCATGAACGGTCGCGGAGATATCCAGTAGTCTCTCCCGCCGGCGTCAAATTTGGAAATCGAAGATCCGAATCAGTTCGATAGATCGCTTCGTATATGCCCCGCACAAAAAAATCCCGGCGGGTGATGCCGGGACGGAGAAACGCCGGCTTCGCCAGACGTAGTGGGAAAGGCGCCAAGAGCCGCCGACCGCGCCAGTGGTGGGGCGAAGAACACCCTGCCCTAACTGGACACCAGCAAGCGGCCCGCCTCCTCCAACCGCCCGCGAATTTCGCTCACATTCTCACTGGCGAACTCCAGAAACGCCTTCGCCAGCAGAGACAATTCCCGGTTCCTCGGATAGACCAGGTTCCAGTTCAGCTCGATGGGGAAGCCCTCCACATCAAGCAGCACCAGTTGATCGTTCTTCGTCTCCAGCACCAGCGAGTGCAGGGAAAGAGCGGCAATCCCTAGCCCGCCGACTACCGCGTGCTTGATCGCCTCGTTGCTGCCAAGTTGCATGCGCACCCGCGGCTTGACGCCAGCCTCGGCGAAATGGCGCAAGGTAGCATCGCGAATGCCCGATCCCGGCTCCCGCAAAAGGAAGAACTCATGGGCCAGCCGTTGGATCGGGATACTCTTCTCCCGCGCCAGCGGGTGATCCGCCCGCGCCACCATCACTAGAGGATTGGGGGCGAACGGGAGCACCACTGCGTCAACGGTTACCTCGTCCACCCGGCCGAGAATGAAGATGTCATCGTCATTGCCGGCGAGCCGCTCCATCAGGCGCTCGCGATTGGTTACCTTCAGCGAGACATCAATGCCGGGATAGCGCTCGCAGAAGGCCCCCAGCAGTTCCGGGGCGACATATTTGGCGGTAGTGATTACCCCCAGACGCAGCCGCCCCAGACGCAACCCTTTCAAATCCGCGAGTTTGATCTCGAGGTTGGAGAGGGCGTCCAGGATCTGCTTGGCGGCCTGGTGGACCTCCCGCCCCGCATCGGTTGGTACCACGTTGCGACCCACCTGCTGGAACAGGGGGGCGTCCACCGACTCCGCCAGCTTCTTGACCTGCATCGAGACGGTGGGCTGGGTCAGGAACAGCTCTTCCGCGGCACGGGTAAAACTGCCCAGACGTACGATGGCCTCCATCAGCTGAAGCTGGCGCAACGTGGTGTGGCGTATCAGGTAATCCGCGCTGGCGCCGCGAGTAAGATCGCCACGGCTCCTCTTGTCGGCCATGTTGTTGTTCCTGCTACGCGAATTCACGCAATAGATTGCGGTAAACCGCCGAAGCGGCTACGGGACCAAGCGCTGGATCAGTCGGGCCAGACCCTGCGCCCGCGTTGGTAGGGATCGCCGGCCTCGTCCCCCCCAGCGGGCGCCTTGGCGCTGGCCGCGGGGCTGCCGGCACGGGATTTCGGCGGGCTCGTCTTTGCCGGCGCAGACTTCCCGGCGCTCGCCGGTTTACGCGTCGACGCGGACCTGGCGGCGCCTGCCGACGTTTTCGCGGTAGTCGCCCCCGTCTTGGCGGTCGACTTGCCCGCGCTCGCGGCGGAGGCGTTCGCTTCGCCCTCCGCACCCGTGGTTGCAGGGGTTTTGGGGGTATCGCTGTCGCTCATGCTCCGCCCTCCTCATGGGATTGCGCCAAGGCATCGATGCGCTCGGCAAACGCATTCAGCCGCTCGCCAATCTCCTTTGCCCCCTCCTCGGCGAAGAGGGTGAGATTGACGTAGGTGCGACCGAAACTCAAATTCGGATAAATGCCCGTCTCTTCGGACAGCTTCTCGGACTCTTCCAGGAAGGCACGGGTAGCCTCGTAATCGGCAAAGCAGAGGCGACGCTCCAGACGCAAAGGTCTGGCGCGATTCCGCCAGCCGTGCGCCGATCCGCCACCGCCGCCATCACCAGAAGGCTGCATCGGCTCCTCCTCTGTTCCGCGTCTCCGGACCATTTCGCGCACCGGCGACGCGGCCGTCATGGTCGGCGATCCAGGCATGGATCTCACCGGCATGACTTACCTCTTCGCCCAGCAAGGCCTCGAAGAATCCAGCATTCTCGATATCACGCACGCTACGGCTATAACGGGCCGCTTCGTCGTAGAGGGCGATAATCCGCGACTCCAGCGCGGCATCCCGCCGCAACATCCCGGCAAGGTCGGGGGCCAGGCCCACCGCCTCCAGTCGCGACGCATTGGGCGCTACACCCAGTTGCAGCATGCGTTCGATGATACGTTGGGCATGCTGCATCTCCTCCACGCTCTCGCGTCGGAAACGCTCACCCGCCTCTCGCAAGCCCCAGGCATCACACAGACTCGCCTGGGTCATGTACTGCTGTACCGCGGTGTACTCCAGACTCAGGGCGCGGCCCAGATAACCCAGAATACGCGGATCTGTTGCTGTCATCGGCATGTCGAATCAACCGCTTGGATTTGGATGGCGGCTCAGCGCCGAAACCCCTGTTCCGGCGCGGCCGCGTCCCGCCATTACTCGGCGTTGCCGCCCTTCGGCAGCACCGGCTCCACCTCGCGATGGGGACGGGCGATGATGTGCGCGGCGACCAGGCCGTCGCCGACCCGCTCGCAGGCATCGGCGCCGGCGCGAACCGCCGCGTTTACCGCGCCTGTCTCGCCGCGTACCAGCACCGTCACGTAACCGCCGCCGACGAATTCACGACCGATCAGGCGCACTTCCGCCGCCTTGGTCATGGCGTCAGCCGCCTCGATGGCGGGAACCAGCCCGCGGGTCTCGATCATTCCGAGTGCAATGCCCATGGTTTCGTTCGCCATGTCTCTTCTCCTGCTTCGTTTGTGTTGAATGGGTAATCAAGTCAGAGACCGGCGACAACCGCCGGCCCCCGGTTCGTTCTATTCGGCCTCAGCTTGCGCGTGCTTCACCGGTGGACTGCAACACCGGCTCCACCTCGCGGTGGGGACGCGCAATGATGTGCGCCGCGACCAGGCCGTCGCCGACCCGCTCGCAGGCATCCGCGCCCGCCCGAACCGCGGCGTTGACCGCACCGGTTTCGCCACGCACCAACACGGTCACGTAACCGCCGCCGACGAATTCGCGACCCACCAGCCGCACCTCGGCCGCCTTGGTCATCGCATCCGCCGCCTCGATCGCCGGCACGAGGCCCCTTGTCTCGATCATGCCGAGCGCAATTCCCGTCACTTCGCCTGCCATTTCTCGTCTCTCCTGCGTTGGAATCGTCCCCGGCGTTAGATCGCCGTCGGACCTGTTTCAAATACCAATTCGCCTCTCTCCGCCTGGGCCCTGGAGGCCCCTGGCCGAAGCCTGTTTGCCGCCGGGCTGGCTACGCCTCCCAGTGGTCGATAATCCCGCCGATGGCGAGGTCGGTCAGGATCTTGTTGTCTCCCATGGCGAGCCGTCCCGCCGAACCGCTGACGGTGAAGACCCACTCGCCTTCCCGCGCGCCCACCGGATCCGTCGCCACCGCCAGCTTGCCCTTGGCATCCTTCAGCACCCGCAGCTCGCAATGGTACAGCCCTTCGATACGCTGGGTGCAGTAGAGCGCGCCGACTACGCGATGGATATCCATCAGGCGCCCCCGGCGCTCTCCGGCTGCCAGTTGTCGATAATGCCGACGATGGTCAGATCGCTCGGATACTCCTTGCTGCCGGCCGCCTCACGCGCCGCCGAGCTGCCCACGCACAACACCCAGTCGCCGGGCATCGCGCCGACCGCATCTACCGCCACCAACTGGCTGGAGCCGTCGCGCACCACCTGCAGATGCTTGTGCTCGAAGCCCGGAATCCGATTGGTGGAGACCAGCGGCTTTTCGACCTGACAAATCTTCATCGCAGCGTCTCCTCGAATTCGGTTCAGTGGCCGCTATGGGCCTTTTCCAGGGAAGACCCCAGGATCTCGATGGGCGTTCCCGCGTCACAGTCCCGCACCACCTGCAAGGTATGGAGCAGCCCCTTGGCGCTCAAATCGGCGTAGCGTTCATGCAGCGCCTTGCAGGTGCGGGCGCAACGCGCCGCCGCACGATCCCGCGCGCCGGGGACGCCGCCATGGTAGTCGAAACGAATCACCACCGGGGCGGGCAGACCGCGATCAATATTCAGGCCGGTAAAGATGCGGATACCCACATCCAAGTCCGGCGCGCCCTCCTCGACCGTATCGAGGTAGGCGAAATAGGTCAGATTGCGTAGCTGGATCTCCTCGAAGCCGATACCGGCTCCGATGAAGCGCTCGGCATGGCCGATGTCCGCGTAGCGACCACCATGCACCTGGCGCACATAGTCGATCTGCGACAGATTGTTCTCCAGCAGCCGCGCGATAAGCGCCAACATACCCTGAGACGGCGGGCCGCCGCCGGGGGCGGAGGCCGCCACTTCGGCCATGATCGAACGGCGCGCCGACTCCGCATCCAGCCCTTGGGTGCGGCGATAAAGGTCGGCATTGTCGAGCCAGCGCTCCAGCTCGCAGTTGCCCTGGGCATCCGGAACGTGTACCCGAATCGCGTCGGTATCCGTGTCGAGACCCATCAGCAGTAACTCAACGGACGCACCGCAGCAAAAGCCGTTTTCGATCGCTTGACGCAGACCTTGCAGGCGCTCCCAGCCAGAGCGGGCGGCCAGCCCATCATCCGATCCATGGGCCGCGCAGCCCTGACCCGCCGGATCCGACGAACTGAAGTGGTAGAGCACCGTCTTCAGATAGCGGGTCGGCGCATCGGCGGTGTTTGGAACACCTTCACGGAACCGCCCCAGCTCCACCTCGATCCACTTCTCCACCGTGTTCTCGATGTCGAACAACGCCCCGGCATAGGACTTGCGCCGCACCGGGCCGTAGGGTAGACGCAGCACGTAACTAATGGCGTGCGCCAAACGACCATCCGCGCAAGGCGTCACATCCATGAGGTGGAAGCCGCAGTCCAGTAAAAACGCCTCGAACGCCTGGTCCGAACGACCGCCGAGCGGGTCGCGAGTATAAAACGCGTCGCTCATCTGGCGATAGCTCTCGAACAAGGTCCAGGCGAAGAGCCTGCGCATGTCCAGACCACTGACCCAGGCGTCTTCCAGCAGATGGGCGGGAAGATCAAGCCCCAGTTCCTGACGCGCGAGAAAGCCGGCACGATCGATGAAATCCGGTTCGCAGCGGTGGCTTGCGATCTCCTTGAGCACCAATACGATGCGGTCAAAGGAGGATTTCACCCCGGACTCGTAGTCCGCCAAGCGCCGATTAGCGGCCTGATCAGTGAGCGGGTGGCTAGCTCCCGACGCCGCTGTACGCCGAGATTCGCCAATGCTCGAACGCCGTTCGGTACTCGCCGTGGCGGGCCGTCCAGTAGCGGTTGCGCCGTTGCGTACGCGGCGAATCTCTTCCGGTCCGGCGGGCTTGGGCCGCGGCGGACGGGTTGGGCGAGTCGGCTTCGCCGTGCCACTATTCGCAACCGGTCGCTTGCGGCGCGCCGACGCTTCGGCGGCCGCCTGACCGCTCTCTCCCGAGTCGCTCGCTGGCTGTGGCTCGACGGAGCGAGACGTTCGCGGGCGCGGATCGACCTGCCTTCCGACGCCGCCAAAGCGGCTCTTCGGGGTGGCGAGGTATGGCGCTACTTTTCGCTGACTCTTACGCATGTCGCTATCGTTTCCCTGGTCACTTTAGGTGACGCTGGATCGCCTCAGCCGCGGGCGCCGCCGGAGTAGGTGATCAGGGCGCCGCGGTCGGTGTTACCACTGGCGCCGGTGATCTTGCTTACGGGCTCGGGGACCTCTTCGTTGCGTTTGCGCTCGACCGTCGGCATCGCGGATATCGGGCCCTTGCGGGTGGGATTGCGGCGTTGGGCGGTCCGGCCCTCGGTGCCGGTGACGCGCTCGCCGCGATCCCAGTCATCCCCGGTGATCTTGTGACCGGAGGTCTGACCCTCGCCGGTCACCCGCGAGAGGCGCGGCTCCGTGCCTTCAGTCGGCGGGCGATCGGCGGCGATATCGGCGCGCGCCGCGCCGCGGACTTGTTCGGTCCCGGTGATCTTTCCGCTGGCCATGTCGAATGGTCCAGTGACGTTGCGTCCGCCAATGCCGTAACGGGTACCAGTGACGGAGGGTCTCGCCGGCGCGGCGGGCGCGCTAGCGAGGGCCTCTGTAGTCGGCACGGACACCTCCAGCGGTTGCGGAAAATCACTGTCCGCGGGGGTGGCGTTGAGACCCGCCTCGCAGGCCTGGGCGAAGTCATCTTCTCCGAAGTAGGGGGTGCCGGTAGGGGTTTCACAAGCCCCCTTGTCAGCGCCGGTCATCGGCCCCGACAAGCCTGGCTGGATACCGGTCATTCGCGGACCCGGGGTAGAGCGGCGCCGGGGCGCTGTGGCTTCTACCGCGGTGCGCGCCGGCGGAGGGCAAAAGGCCTCGACCTGGTCCAGTCCGGCATAGGGTGTGCCGGTGATGCTCTTGCAGGTACCCGGCTCGTCGCCGGTGACCTTGGCGGAACGACCGGTCATGGTACCGGAGACGCGTTGCCGAGCGAGAGTGGCCGAATGGCCGACCTTGGGCGCTTCAGGCTTGGGTTCTTCGGCGCAATAACTACGGTACAGGCTGGCCTCGAAATACTGATCGCCGGTGACATTCTGGCAGGTCCCGGGTTCGTTGCCGGTGACCCGCTCGGAACGCCCGACCCGCTGGCCGGTAATGCGACTGCCGGCAAGGGTTTCCGACTGCTTGGGCTCGCGCTGCGCGGGTTTCGGCGCGGGAGCTGCGATCGGCCTATCGCGCTCGATGCGGCCGTTGCGAATGCTCTGGGCATCGGTATAACGCGCGCCGGTCGGTGTAATGCCAGCGCCTTTTTCGTCACCGGTAACCTGAACCTCGCGACCCTTGGCGATCGCCGCCATGGGCTGATTGCGGGCCGGCGCAGCGGCCTTTGGGCCAGCGCCGCAGAAGGCCGCCATGTGCTCGGCGGAGAGGTACTGCGCGCCGGTTACGGCTGTGCAACTGCCTGGCTCGTCGCCGGTGACGGAAGGAGAGCGACCGACCTCGTTGCCGGTGACCCGGTTGCCCTTCTCGGTGCTGCTCATGCCAACCTTGGCGGGGCCCCTGGGGGCTTCGGCCTGGCAAAAATCGCGGAAGATTTCGGCGCCCAAATACTCGGTGCCGGTGATATTGCGGCACAGGTCGCCGTCGTCACCGGTCATGGTCGGCGTGCGGTCGGCGCGGGTGCCGGTAACGGTCTGACCCCGCGCGGTTTCACTCGCACCTACCTTCCAGGGTTGATCGGCGGCCGCGCCCTGACGGCGTTCGGCACGCTGTTGCGAGGCGCAGCGGGTCTTGCGGGCGCCGCTCGCGCCCTGTTTGCTGCGTTGTTCGCGGATGCGCTGGGCAAGTTCCCGGCTGGAGAGGCGCGGGTTGGCCTGACGAGCGATCCCGGCGGGCGACGAGGAGGTGTCCGCCGCGGCCTTGCCGCGGTTGGCTTGGGCGGCACGTTTGGCTTGCGCCACCAAACGACCGGTGGCCTTTCCAGCACCCTGGGCGCGGCGTGCGCGGGCGAGCTTACTGGCCCGTTCGCTACGGCTATTATTGGCGCGGGCGGGTTCAGACAGACGGGGTTTGACGCTCGTGGCCGCCTGGTCCTTGTTACGTCCCTGGCAGTCGCCGGCGCCTTTGCATCCGCATCCGCAGTCGCCTTTGGGCTTGGCGTTCGCCTTGGCTTGCTCTTGTTTCTTCAAGGCTTCGGCCCGAATCCGATCGCTCTTGTTGTCCGCCCGACGACCGGCTTTGGCCAATGCCTGACGGCGCGTCTTCGAAAGCTCACGACTCTTGGCCGCGGGGGCGGCGGCAACCTGGCCGGTATGGCGGGGCGCGGGTCTGGCGGCGCGGGTTGGCTGGCTGTTCGTCTCGGGTCGCGGGGCGTTTGGCGAAGCCTTTACGGGCTCGGCGGTGGGGCGAGCCTGTGGTGCGGTGCGAGTGCGATCGCGAGTGGAACCGGCGACGGCCGGCTTGCCTTTGGTGGCCATTGCCTTGCGGCGGGCCAGGGCCGCCTCGCGACTGCTGTTGGATTGGACTCTGCTTCTCATCTCGGGCTCCAGGACATCAGGCGGACTGGGTTCGACCTTGGAATTTTTCCCGGCACGCCCATGGCGCGCCGGGCTTGTGTTCGGTTGGGGCGGGACGTTATCGCCCGGCCCCATTGTCACGGCTCAGCCGCGACCTTCGAATACGACGAAGCAAGTACCCTGACTTTGGGTATAGTTGTCGTAGCCGGTCAGGCGGACGTGGTGGTCCGGGTATGCGCGGTGGCAGGCTTCCAGCTCAGTGACTACCTCTTCCAGGTTCTGCTGACCGAAGAAGGGCAGCTTCCACATGGTCCAGTAGGTCATGATGGCATCCGCGGGATCGCAGTGCTCGATGGCCGGGGTCCAGCCCTGGGCGAGGAGGTAGGCGATCTGGTCGTAGATCTCCTCCTGGGTCATCGGCGGCAGAAAGCCGAAGGTTTCCAAGGTGCGCTTGGTTTTGTAGTCACCCATTGTGCTCTGAAAAGGCATGACGAAATTCCTCTTAGTTTCTGTTAATTCGGCGTGCGTGGTTCGGGTCGCCGGCGGGGTTCATGCCGCGGCGACCCGAGCAAGATCATTGAACGTCGAGTTTGTCGACGGTGTCGAATTCGAACTTGATCTCTTTCCAGGTTTCCATGGCGATCGCCAGTTCGGGGCTGTGCTTGGCGGCCTCGGCAAGGATATCGCGGGCTTCCTTCTCGATCTCGCGACCTTCGTTGCGGGCCTTGATGGAGGCCTCCAGGGCGACGCGGTTGGCGGCGGCGCCAGCGGCGTTGCCCCAGGGGTGACCCTGAGTACCGCCACCGAACTGGAGCATGGAGTCATCACCGAAGATGGTGACCAGCGCCGGCATGTGCCAGACGTGGATACCGCCGGAGGCGACGGCCATGACGCCGGGCATGGAGCCCCAATCCTGGTCGAAGAAGACGCCGCGGCTGCGGTCTTCGGGGACGAAGGATTCGCGCAGTTGGTCGACGAAGCCGAGGGTGGAGTTGCGATCGCCTTCCAGCTTGCCGACCACGGTGCCGGTGTGGAGGTGGTCGCCGCCGGACAGACGCAGGCACTTGGCCAGCACGCGGAAGTGGATACCGTGCTTGGGATGACGGTCGATTACCGCGTGCATGGCGCGATGGATGTGCAGCAGCATGCCGTTTTCGCGGCACCAGTTGGCCAGGCCGGTGTTGGCGGTGAAGCCGCCGGTCAGGAAGTCATGCATGATGATGGGCGAACCCACTTCCTTGGCATACTCGGCGCGCTTGTACATCTCTTCCGGAGTAGAGGCGGTGACGTTCAGGTAGTGACCCTTGCGCTCGCCGGTCTCCTGCTGGGCCTTCTGGATGGCCTCGCCAACGAAGTCGAAACGATCGCGCCAGCGCATGAAGGGCTGGGAGTTGACGTTTTCGTCGTCCTTGGTCATGTCGAGACCGCCGCGCAGGCATTCGTAAACGGCACGACCGTAGTTCTTGGCGGAGAGACCCAGCTTGGGCTTGATGGTGGCGCCCAGCATCGGCCGACCGTACTTGTTGAGGCGGTCGCGCTCCAGTTGGATACCGGCGGGCGGACCGCCGCAGGTCTTGATGTAGGCGATCGGGAAGCGAATGTCTTCCAGACGCAGGTGACGCAGGGCCTTGAAGCCGAATACGTTACCGACCAGGGAGGTAAGCACGTTCACCACCGAGCCCTCTTCGAACAGGTCGATGGGGTACGCGATGAAGGCATAGAAGGACTCGTTGTCGCCCGGCACATCTTCGATGCGGTAGGCACGGCCCTTGTAGTACTCCATGTCGGTCAGCAACTCGGACCACACGGTGGACCAGGTGCCGGTGGAGGACTCGGCCGCGACCGCGGCGGCTACTTCCTCACGGGGTACGCCCGGTTGACCGGTGCACTTGAAACAGGCCAGAAGGTCCGTATCCAGTGGCACATAGTCCGGCGTCCAATACATATCCCGGTATTCTTTTACACCGGCGTCGTAAGTCTTTACGCTCATGCTCAACTCCTGTGGTCTGTTCGTCAGCTTCACCCGAGGAAGCCCGATGAAAACTGGTCGTTAGTTTTACCGCGGACTTCACCTAAGAAAAAATCGATGCTTTCGATTCGACGGATCGATGGTAGTCTATGAATGCCAATCCGGCGCTTGATCGCGTGGGAGGGCATTCTAGGGATAATATACAATAAATAGAAATTGCTCATCTCGATCCAATGCATCTACTTTCATCTATATGTTGCCCTATGCTTGCCCGTTGCGCAATACTCTCCCCTTTTGCGGTCGGAACCCGCTCATGAGTTTAGCAGGAGGAACGCACTCGAGGGTGCTGCAAGTTAATGATCAAGCTCAGGACTTACGTCTTTATGGATTCCCTACAACCGCAATTGGCGGAGTACATGGCCACCGTCTCACAAGGCTTCCTGCCGGTACCGGGGGACGCGTGCCTGTGGGTCGAGGTCGAACCGGGAATGGCGGTACATCGTCTCACCGACATCGCCCTCAAGGCAACCCGGGTGCATCTCGCGCAACAGGTGGTGGAACGGGCCTTCGGCTCCATGGTAATCCATCAGCGCGATCAAAGCGACGTCCGCGAGGCGGGCCGCATCCTGCTCGAGCGCATGGAGGCGGACCTGAGTCATCGCAAGCGCCCGCGGGTCGCCTGGCAGGAGACCATCCGCTCGATGACGCCGGACCACACCGTGCTGATCAATCGCCAGAACCGCCGCGGCTCGATGATCCTGCCCGGCCAGAGCATGTTCATCCTGGAGACCGAACCGGCGGGCTACATCGTCTACGCCGCCAATCAGGCGGAAAAGGCGGCCAACATCTCCCTGATTGACGTGCGCGCGGTAGGGGCCTTCGGCCGCCTGACCCTGGCCGGCGGCGAGGCGGACGTGGATGAGGCGGCGGCGGCGGCGGTGGCGGCGCTGAGAAATCCGTCGGGCACCTGATCCGGTCGCGGTTTCGCGAGGTATTGAACCATGCACAGACAAGAACTCCTGGGCCTGCTGGCCCAACACCATAGCCGATTCATGGAGGAGGCTGCCTACATCGAACGCACCCGCGCCTTCGTCGAGGCCCATCCGGAGTGCTTTCACCGTGAACTCTGGCCCGGCCATGTCACCGGCTCGGCGTGGGTGGTAAACCCGGATCGCCGGCAGGTGCTGCTGCTGCACCACGGCAAGCACGACCAGTGGTTCCAGCCCGGCGGGCATGCCGACGGCGACGCCGACATCCTGCGCGTGGCGTTGCGCGAACTCTCCGAAGAGAGCGGCCTGGATCCCAGCCACATTCGTCTGGTGGACGGCTCGATATTCGACGTCGACATCCACACCATCCCCGCCAGCCATCGCGGCCCGGCCCATGAGCACTACGATATCCGCTTCCTGGTAGAGATGGACGACGACCGCGACATCCCCGGCAGCCACGAATCCCATGACGTGCGCTGGGTGCCGCTGCATCAGGTCGCCCGCTTCAACAACAACCGCTCCACCTACCGGATGCTGGAAAAGACCCGGCGCATGCGTGAGGGGGTCGCGGCCTGAGGCGGACACAAAACGCCCATCTGGCGCTGGCAAAGGGGATCAGGCGCGTAACTCAGAGGGCCCGCGAGCTGCTCGCACATCACAATCCCCCACTCACACCACCCCTGCCCGCAACAGGTCATGCATGTTGATCGCGCCGATCAACACCCCCTGCGCGTCGACGATGGGCAGGCCGTTGATCTTCTTTTCCTCCATGATGCGCAGCCCTTCGGCGGCGAGGAGGTCGGCGGTGGCGCTGGCGCAGTCGCGGGTCATCACCTTGTCGAGCACCGGGTCGTTGATGCCGTAGCCCTTGTCCAGGGTACGGCGCAGGTCGCCGTCGGTGTAGATCCCCAGCAGCCGTCCGTCGTCGTCCACCACCGCGGTCATGCCCAGGCCCTTGCGGGTCATCTCCAGCAACGCCTCGCGCAGCCCGACCCCCTGATGGACCCTGGGCACCTCGTCGCCGGTATGCATGATGTCGGAGATGTGCAGCAGCAGGCGTCGGCCGAGGCTGCCGCCGGGGTGGGAGCGGGCGAAGTCCTCTTCGGTGAAGCCTCGCGCCTCCAGCAGGGCGATGGCGAGGGCGTCGCCCATGGCGAGGGCGGCGGTGGTGCTGGAGGTGGGGGCGAGGTTGAGGGGACAGGCCTCCTGAGCGACGCCGACATCGAGATGGACATCCGACTCCCGGGCCAGATTGGATTCGGGGTTGCCGGTGAGGGAGACCAGCGGCACGTCGAGACGCTTGATCAGGGGCAGGATGGTGAGGATCTCGCTGGTCTCGCCGGAGTTGGAGAGGGCCAATACCACATCGCCGGGCACGATCATGCCCAGGTCGCCGTGGCTGGCCTCGCCGGGATGCACGAAGAAGGCCGGGGAGCCGGTGCTGGCGAGGGTCGCGGCGATCTTGCTGCCGATATGCCCGGACTTGCCCATGCCGATGACGACGATGCGTCCCTTGCAATGCAGCATGTGGTAGCAGGCGCGGGCGAAGGCGTCGTCGATACGCGCCTCCAGCGCCGCCACCGCCGCCGCCTCGTTGCGTATCACCGCCAGCCCGAGCTGCCGCAGGCGTCCCGCCTCCGCGGCGGATAATGGCTCTTCCCGGGTCACTGTATCCCTCCCGTGGTTTGCGCGAAGATCACGCCCTGATAGGCGACGTAGGCGGCGATCAGGGCGAAGGCCTCGAAACGATTGATGCGCCCGGGCCGACCGAATCCGTAGCCCATCAGGAACATCGCCAGGGTCAGGCCGATCATCACCGGCATGTCGCGGGTCAGCACTTCCGGATCAAGGAGGCCAGGGGAGATCAGCGCCGGCACCGCCAATACCGCCAGCAGGTTATAGATATTGGAGCCGATGACGTTGCCGATGGCGATGTCATGCTCGCCCTTGAGGGCGCCGGCGATGCACGCCGCCAGTTCCGGCAGGCTGGTGCCGAGGGCGATAATGGTCAGGCCGATCACCAGATCGCTGACGCCAAAGGCCGCGGCGATGTTGACCGCGCCCCACACCAACACCTTGGAGGCGATCAGCAACACGATCAGGCCGATCACGAACCAGGCCATCGCGACCTGGGTCGACATGTCCCGCGGAATCTCTGAATCGAATTCGCCGCCGAGGGGGTCCTCGCCCACGCCCGCCACCCCCAGTCGATACATGATGAAGAGCACCACCGCCAACCCGCCCAGCAGGATCACCCCGTCGACCAGCCCGAGGTGTTGGTCGGTCACCAGCATCAGGGCGCCGAGGGTGACCGCCAGCAGGATCGGGTACTCCCGACGCAGGGTTCCCGACTTGACGTCGAGGGGCTGGACCATGGCGGTGACACCCAGGATCAGGCCGATATTGGCGATATTCGAGCCCACCGCGTTGCCTACCGCCAGCCCCGAGTTGCCGCCCCAGGCGGCCATGCCCGAGACCAGGATCTCCGGCGCCGAGGTGCCGAAGCCGACCACGGTGAGCCCGATCAGCATCGGCGATACGCCCAGGTTGCGCGCCAGCGCCGCGGCCCCCGCGATGAAGCGCTCGGCGCTCCATACCAGCGCCACGAAACCCGCCACGATCGCCGCCAAATCCACTAACATGATCTATCAGAGCCCTTTAACTAAAACCGCAAGGACTCCCCTGCCTTTGGCGAGAAATCCAGGAAGGCGGGAAAGCTACCAGATTGCTCGCCATTTGGGTAGTGGCAAGCGCCCCCGCGCCGGTTACAATGACGCCATGACACCTCCCGGCAAAAGCATCGAACTGCGCATCCGTCGCCAACGCCACCGCGACGCCGCCGCCTACTGGGAGACCTTCTCCATCCCCTGGCGCGCCGGCCTCAACATCGTGTCGGCGCTGATGGCGGTGCGCGACGACCCGCGCAACCAGAACGGCCACGCGGTTGCCCCGGTGGCCTGGGAATACAACTGCATGGAGGAGGTCTGCGGGGCGTGCGGCATGATGATCAACGGCCGCCCCCGCCAGGCCTGCGCGGCGCTAATCGACGACCTCTCCCAACCCATCGTACTGGAACCGCTGGCGAAATTCCCGGTGGTGCGGGATCTGCTGGTGGATCGCGGCGCCATCTTCCGCGGACTGAAGCGGGTCAGGGCCTGGATTCCCATCGACGGCCCGTTCGACACCCATCTCGCCGGCGCGCCCATCTCGCCAAGGGATTGGGAGACCAACTACCTCTTCAGCCGCTGCATGAGCTGCGGCTGCTGCATGGCCGCCTGCCCCCAGTTCAGTGATGGGGGCGACTTCATCGGCCCCGCGCCGCTGGCCCAGGGCTGGCTGATGAACCGCCACCCCACCGGCCGCTGGAGTGATCGGGAGCGGCTCCACGGGATGATGGCGGAGGGCGGGGTCAGCGATTGCGGCAACGCCCAGAACTGCGCCCGGGTCTGTCCCAAGCAGATCCCGCTGACCGACGCCATCGCCGCACTGGGCCGCCAGGTGACGCTGCGGATGCTAAGGGATCTCCTTGACTGACTCCGCGCCCGCCGCATCCGCGACGCCGCCAATCCTGCTATTCGCGGTCGGCAATCCGTCGCGGGGCGACGACGCCTTGGGGCCGTTGCTGCTGGCGCGTCTCGCCGACGCCGCCTCACCCACGCTGGAGATGCTCACCGATTTCCAGTTGCAGATCGAACATACCCTGGATCTTCGCCAACGACGTCTGGTGCTCTTCGTCGACGCCAGCGTGGCGCCTGGCCCTGCGCTGCGTCTGACCCGCCTGCACCCGGCCCGCGAGCGCGCCTACACCAGCCACGCCCTGGCCCCGGCGGCCCTCCTCAAGCTCTACCGCGAGATCCACGACGCAGCGCCGCCGGCGTGTTTCCAGCTGGCCATCGCCGGACATCAATTCGCCCTGGGCGCACCCCTGAGCGGGCAGGCCGAGGCCAATCTAAGGCATGCGGAGCGGCTGGTTCGGGGGCTGCTGCAACGCCCTGAGCCGGACGAATGGATCAGCGCCTCTCACGCAGCGACGGAGATCACGGAGGGGCCCCCTCCGTAAGCTTCGCGCGTGAGAGAAATGAGAGGACTGGCAGTCCAGGTCAGCGCGCCCCGCCATAACGCCCCAGCCCGCCCTTTACCACATAGGCGGGGATGTGGTTCTGATTGAGGATGAAGGCCGCGGTGGCGCTGCGGATCCCGCTGTCACAGAACACCACATAGGTGTTTTCCGGATTGAAGCGCCCCTGGCGCAGGCGCACCCGAATCATGAACAGGGGGACATTCTTGACGCCAGGGATGGAGTACTGGGCCACCTCCTCCTCGGTGCGCACGTCGATGGGGATGGCGCCATCCTTGACCAGCTTGCGCGCCTCGCCGGGACCCACCCAGGGGACGTACTGGGTCTCCAGCAACTCCTTGAAGTCGCTGCGCGACAGGCGTTTGAGGGCGCCGTCCTGGAGCATGGTGACGGTGGCATTGCGGGGCAGATCGGAGATCAGCGCCGACTCGCCGAAGGGCTCGCCGGGGCCAATCTCATCGAGCTTGACCTCGCCGCCGGGGGTGGTGCGGGTGATCTTGGCTCGCCCCTCGGCGATGATATAGAAGTACTCCCCGGGCGCACCCTGCTCGATCACCACCTCGCCCGCCTTGACCGGGACATCCTCGACCCGCTCGATCACCTGAATCAGGTTCTCGATAGGCAACAGGATGAACTCCTTGGTTTGCAGCATCTGCACCACCCAGGGTTGGCGCAACAGCGCGGTATCCAGATTGAAGTCATCCTGGATCTCGGGGCCGTGATCCTGGGAGATCTGATCGATGGCGGTGCAGCGCTCCAGCACCCCCATCGAAAGCCCCATGATCAGGGCCTCGTCACTGGTAACGGTACCTTCGTAAAGTCGCGGCTTGAGGTTGGCGAGGGCGAAACGGGCCGACGGATGCCCGGCGTCGATGCCCACCTCCCGCCCATCGGCGCTGGCCAGGGAGAGCGCCCCCTCGACGAGGAAGATCGCCTGGTCGTCATCATCGCCGATACGGAAAACGACATCCCCCTTGGCGTAGCTGGACGCGATGACATGCTCCTCCAGGCGCGCCATGCAGTCTTCCCGCAACGACTCCACCGGCACCTTGGATTTGAGCTTTTCGATTTGCCTATGCATTTTGACCTTTTCGTTGTCAGATCCGCAACTTGCCGTCCATACTCACCCGCCCTTCGCGCTGGCGACGATCTCAAGGCCGTCCAGGACCAGCTCAGGGCGGACCTGCGCGGGGCCGCTACGCCCCTGGTCGAGCTCGCGCCAATCGCCGCCGGTGACGAGCAACGCCACCTCCCCCTCCAGCGACGCCCGCCAGTCGCGGCGCATCTCCGCCACCGCCGCGGCAATGGCAAGCCGGGCGCCGCGGGTCATGGCCTGGCGGGTATCCTCGGCCAGCCTCGGCCGCCCGTCCTGCTCGGCCAGCCGGGTCTTCTCCAGCAGGCAGCGGCGCATGCCGGTAAAGCCCGGCAGGATAACACAATCCCGCTGTCGACCCTGGTCATCGATCAGATCCAATGTGACGGCGCTTCCACAATCGACGACCAGGCAATGGCCCTCGACCTGGGCAAAGGCCGCGATCATCGCCAGCCAGCGGTCGACGCCGAGCCGCCGGGGTTGACGATAGAGGCCGCGCACGCCGCAACACCCGGCCTCGGCCTCGACAAAGCGTGGCGTCAGCCCCCACAGCTCCCGAATCAGATCCTCCAGCTGCGCTTGCAACGCCGCCCCCGCCACGTTGGCGACCCACGCCTGCCGCGGTCGCGGCAGGCCTTGCCACGCCTCTTTTAACTTGGCCATGGTCGCCGCCGGGGTGGTATCGTGGGACGACACCCCGCGCAGGACGCCCGCCGCCTGGTGCGCCAATCGCCACTTGAGTCGGCTGTTACCGACATCCATCAACAGCACCCCGCCGCTCATTCGGCGGACCTCAGACTCACCTCGCCGCCATGGAACGGGGTCAACCCCCCCCCCTGTTCCAGCAGCAGCGCGCCCTGTTCGTCGATGCCGCGGCAGATCCCCCGCTCCCGCTTCTCCCCCAGCAGAATAACCACTTCTCGGTCCCGATAGAGATCGAAATCTCGCCAGGCATCCCGCCACCCTGCCAATCCATGCCGGGCGAAGCCCGCCGCCATCCCCCGCAAGGCCGCGATCAGCCGCGCCGCAAGCAGATTGCGGGGCGGCATCGCATCCCCCAGGATCTCCTCCAGATCGACCCAGGGCTGATCGATCCTGGCCCCCTCGCCGCCGCTCATGCGCAGGTTGAGGCCCAGCCCGATCACCGCGCGGCTGGGGCCGCCCTGCTCCCCCGCCACCTCCACCAGCAGCCCGGCCAGCTTGCGCTGCCGCCACAGCAGGTCGTTGGGCCATTTCACCCCCACCTCCCGCGCACCCGCGTCGCGCAGCACCTTCGCCACCGTCAGACCGGCGGCGATACTCAGGCCGCCCAGGGCGCCGGGACCGGCGGCGGTGCGATAAAGCATGGAGAGATAGAGGTTGCCGCCGAAGGGGGAGATCCAGCGCCGCCCCCGCCGTCCCTTGCCGGCGGTCTGATACTCGGCGAGGCAGACGCTGCCCGAAGGCGTGCCGCGCAGCGCCTCGTCCATCATCCAGCGGTTGCTGGAATCGATCACCGACAGGATCTCCAGGCGCGGGGCGGTGGCGAGCCCCTGCTGGCGAGAATGGTCGGCGATGCGGCGCGCATCCAGCATCTCCAGGGCATGGCTCAGACGATAGCCCTTGCCACGCAGCGCCTCGATATCCACCCCCAGCTCGTCGATGGTGCGCCGCAGCCGCTTCCACACCGCGGTACGGCTGATTCCCGCCGCCGCGGCCAGCTCCTCGCCGGAGTGAAACTCGCCATCGGCGAGGATTTCCAGGATCTCCCGGTGATGTTCCAGGGTCATGACGCCCCCCGGCGGCGCGCGGCCGCCTCGCCGATCCGCGCCGAATAGCGCCCGAGCATGGCCCGCTCCAGGGCGGCATTATCCGCGTACTCATGGCCGAAGACCTGCCGCCACAGGGTGTGATCTTCCATGCAGAGGTAGAAGAACACCTCGCGTCGCCAGGTCTCGTCAAAGGCCTGGTAAAGGGCGCGAAACATCTCGACCTTGATCGGGACGGGGTAGGACCACTTGCCCGCGCTCTCGCTGAGGGGCATCTGCAAGATGCGGCTGGGACGCCCCTCGCGGCGCAGCCTCTTCAGCACCGGCTTGATGAAGGTCAGGGCGCCGATGGAGACAAGGACCGCCTCGCGTGGCGCGAAACGGCGCTGGATGTCATCGGCGATCCCGCGATAGGCGTCCCGCCACCCATCATGCCGCACCATGGGATGGAAATGAAACCCCACCAGCACGCCCAGATCCGCCACCGCCCGCGCCGCCCGCAGACGCCGCGCCAGCGACGCGGCCCCCAACTCCTCCGCCTCGATCACCGGCTGGGGATTGAGGGACCAGGTGCAGATTACGTTAGGGGGCGGCGGATGCTTGAGCAGCCAGGCAATGTTGTCGGACTTGCTCTTGAGCTCCAGGATCACATTGGGATAGCGCTCGGCGAAGGCCCACAACGCCTCCAGTACCCCATGGCTGTTGCCCCACATCAGGGAGTCCGAGGATTGGCCGGTACCGATGTGATAGGTGCGACTCGGATCCAGCTCCAGGCCGGCAAGCTTGTCGGCAAAGCCGCGATCGAAACGCACCTCCCGCTCGCCGTAGAAGGATTGAATACTGCAATAACTGCACCCGAAGCCGCAGTTCTCCACCGCATCCAGGGTAAGCAGATTACAACAGCGGGTCCTCTCCGACGCGACCGGGCAACGCCCCAGCCCCAACCTCTCTTTCTCCAGCGCGCGCGACCTCAGCTTGGGGGGGGTAACGTCAGCGGTCGCGGCGACCGTAAAATCGGGCCCGTCGATGACCAGCCCCCCATGAAAGCGCTCCAGGGAGCGAAGAAAACCGGCCTTGGCGGCGATCCCCTCCGCATCCGCCGATATCGCCGGTTCCGCGAAGGGCGCCCCCCACATCTCCAGGTCGCGCATGCGCTCGCACACTAGGCGCAACTCCTGATTGGTAAAGCGAAAACGCTCCGCCCAGGCGCGCACCCGCCGCTGGGTGGCATCCCGCAGCCAGGGAAAGAGGGTCTCGCCGGCAATGCGCGAGAATTTTTTCTGGTAATCCGCTGATGTAATTGCCATGCCTGATGTCGTTTTTGCTGAGTCAACGTGCCGTGGACGCAGATTGTACCACCGGGGAGCAAGCCGGATTTATGCGACATAAATATTTTCTAAGCCGCTGGATATTGCAATCCAACGCCGAACAAGGCTAATCTGTGATGCCTTTTTCGGTGGTCGAAGGCGACCATCACAACCGAGCCCGGCGAGCCGCAAGCGCCGACGTTTTCCAGCGGAGGATTGGGATGTTCGCGAAATCAAGCTATATCAGCGCATTGGGCGCCCTCATACTGTGTACCGTCTCGCCGATACAGGCGCAAGGCCCGGAAGAGGCGCGCCAGGAGGTCGAGAAGGCGCTGCATCTGGAGGCCGACAAGGAGCGGGGCAAGAAGGTCTTCGAGATCTGCGCCGTGTGCCACCTTCCCGAAGGCTGGGGCACCGTCAACGGCCTCTACCCCCAGATCGCCGGCCAGCACCAGAGCGTAATCATCAAGCAGCTGGCGGATATTCGCGCCCTCAATCGGGACAACCCCACCATGCGCCCCTTCACCTCACCGCAAATGATGGGCGGCACCCAGGAGATCGCCGACGTGGCGGCCTATATCGAGGCCCTGCCCATGAACCCCAACAACGGCGTCGGCCCGGGTCGCGACCTGGAGCGGGGCAAGCAGGTCTATGAGGCGAACTGCGCGGAGTGCCATGGCGACAAGGGCGAGGGCAACGCCAAGGAGCACGCCCCCATGATCAAGGGCCAGCATTTTCACTACCTGGTGCGCCAGTTCGACTGGATTCGCACCGGCAAGCGGCGCAACGCCGACGCCAAGATGGTCAAGCAGATTCGCCACTTCTCGATGCGTGACGAGATGGCGGTGCTGGACTATGTCTCACGCCTGCGCCCGTCCGCGGACAAGATCGCCGAACCCGGTTGGCGGAACCCCGATTTCCCGAAATTCGTGCGCTTCCCGGGCGCCCAGATGCAGACGCCGATGCCGCCGCCGATGCCTCCCATGCCCCCGCGCATGGAGCGGCCTCAGCGGCCTCAGTAAAAATCATTCCAGCCAACATCAGAATAGCGCTGCTAGGCTTATTTTTCGCGCATGATCAAAGCCCTAGAAAAACTCTCACGGAGACACGGGGCGCACGGAGAAACCCCTCCGTGATCTCCGTGAGAGATCCAGCGGGAGAACCTGGCTGGCGCGGACTCGGGCCAATTTACAGCGCCGCCCCAGCGCGCTAAACTACGCCGCTTTTTTACGGACATCCCGACTTGCACGCACCCGAAAACATCGTCTACTCCGTTCAGCCTGGCGGCCGCCTGCGCGGCGAGCTGCGCCCCCCCGGCGACAAGTCCATCTCTCACCGCTCGATCATGCTTGGCGCCCTGGCCGAGGGCATGACCCGGGTCAGCGGCTTCCTTGAGGGCGAAGACAGCCTCGCCACCCTCAAGGCGTTCCAGGCGATGGGGGTCGAAATCGCGCGCCCGGGGGCCGGCCAGGTCACCATAGCAGGCGTCGGCATGCATGGGCTGCGCGCGCCCCCGGCCCCGCTCTATCTAGGCAATTCCGGCACCTCCATGCGCCTGCTGTGCGGGCTGCTCTCGGGCCAGGGCTTCGAAGTCACCCTCACCGGCGACGCCTCGCTGTCATCCCGGCCGATGCGCCGGGTCACCGATCCCCTCGCGAGCATGGGCGCGACCATCGAGGCGACGGAGAAGGGTACCGCGCCGCTGCGCATTCTGCCGCCCAAATCCCTCAAGGGGATCGCCTACGCCATGCCCATGGCCAGCGCCCAGGTAAAATCCAGCCTGCTGCTCGCAGGCCTCTACGCCGCCGGCGAGACCTCAGTCACCGAGCCAGCCCCCACCCGCGACCACACCGAACGCATGTTGCGCGGCCTGGGCTACGAGGTGGAGACCCAAGGCAACCGCATCAGCCTGCGCGGCGGCGGCAGGCTCACCGCCCGCGACCTGGACGTGCCGGCGGACATCTCCTCCGCCGCCTTCTTTCTGGTCGGCGCCAGCATCGCCGCGGATTCGGAGCTGACCCTGCGCCACGTCGGCATCAACCCGACCCGCATCGGCATCATCAACATCCTGCGCCGGATGGGCGCGGATATCGAGATTCTTGACGAGCGGGACGTGGGCGGCGAGCCGGTCGCCGATCTGCGCGTCCGTTCCGCGCCGCTGCGCGGCATTCGCATCCCCGAGGACCAGGTACCGCTGGCGATCGACGAATTCCCGGCGCTCTTCATCGCCGCCGCCTGCGCCGAGGGTGAGACCCTCCTCACCGGTGCCGAGGAGCTGCGGGTAAAGGAGAGCGACCGCATCCAGGTAATGGCGGACGGCCTGCTGGCGTTGGGCGTCGACGCCGAGGCTCGCGCCGACGGCATCCGCATCCGCGGCGGCAAGATGGGCGGCGGACGGGTCGACAGCCGCGGCGATCACCGCATCGCCATGTCCTTCGCCATGGCGGCCGTGCGCGCCGAAGGCGAGATCACCATCGACGACTGCGCCAACGTCAACACCTCCTTCCCCGGCTTCGTCGAGCTGGCACGGGGCGTCGGTCTCGACATCGCCCAGGCGGTCGGATCATGAGCAACCTCCCGATCGTCACCATCGACGGCCCCAGCGGCTCCGGCAAGGGCACCATCGCCGCCCTCCTCGCCCAGCACCTCGGCTGGCACTGCCTGGATAGCGGCGCACTCTACCGACTGACCGGACTGGCCGCCGATCGCGCCAAGGTCGACCTCGCCGACGCCGCGGCGATGGCCGCCATCGCCGCCGAACTGCCGGTGGAGTTTCGCGCCGACGGCGTCTACCTGGATGGCAAGGAGGTTTCCGCCGAAATTCGCACCGAAACCGCCGGCAACGCCGCCTCCAAGGTCGCGGTGCTGCCCGAGGTACGCGCCGCGCTGCTCGACTGGCAGCGCAACTACGCCCGCCCGCCGGGGCTGGTCGCCGATGGCCGCGACATGGGCACCGTCGTCTTCCCCGAGGCCCCAATCAAGATCTTTCTCGACGCCAGCGCCGAAGAACGTGCGAAAAGACGACATAAGCAGTTGAGCGAGAAAGGAATCGATGTTAACCTTCCGGATCTCGTCGCGGAAATCCGCGAACGGGACGAGCGGGACCGGAATCGAAGCGTCGCGCCCCTGCGCCCCGCGCGGGATGCGTTGATCCTCGACTCCACCGGAATGGGCATCGACCAGGTGCTCGCTCGGGTCGCCCAGGAGGTACGCGACAGGCTCCCGCACGCCAACGGCTGAGGCTCGGATCGCCATGACCCAAGGCATCAGGCATATCCACCGAATCGGGTGGATTTTTTTGTTCAAACCAACCGACCGTCGGCCTGGATTCGGGACGCCACCGTTGCCGAGACGGGCCAGGAAATTCAACCCATGACCGAAAGCTTCGCTGAACTATTTGAAGAGAGTATCGCCACCGCGCAACTCAACCCCGGCGCCATCGTTATTGGCACCGTTATCGCCATCAACTCCGATTCGGTAATCGTCAATGCCGGACTGAAGTCGGAAGGCGTCATCCCCAAGAACCAGTTTCTGAATGCCGATGGCGAACTCGAAGTCGCCGTCGGCGACCAGGTGGAAGTGGCCCTCGACGCCGTCGAAGACGGCTTCGGCGCCACCCGCCTGTCGCGCGAGAAGGCGAAGCGCAACCAGGCCTGGCAAATACTGGAAAAGGCCTTCGAGGCGGAAGAGGTGATCACCGGCCGCATCAACGGCAAGGTCAAGGGCGGCTTCACCGTCGAACTTGGCGAGATTCGCGCCTTCCTGCCAGGCTCGCTGGTCGACGTGCGCCCGGTACGCGACACCGCCTACCTGGAAGGCAAGGACCTGGAGTTCAAGGTCATCAAGCTGGACCGCCGCCGCAACAACGTAGTGGTATCCCGCCGCGCGGTGGTCGAGAAGGAGTACAGCGCCGAACGCGAGGCCCTGCTCGAAAGTCTGGAAGAGGGCAAGCAGGTCAACGGCATCGTCAAAAACCTCACCGACTACGGCGCCTTCGTCGACCTCGGCGGCATCGACGGCCTGCTGCACATCACCGACATGGCCTGGAAGCGCGTCAAGCACCCCTCCGAAGTGGTCGAGATCGGCCAGGAGATCGGCGTCAAGGTGCTCAAGTTCGACAAGGAGAAGCAGCGCGTCTCCCTCGGCCTGAAGCAGATGGGCGAAGACCCCTGGACCAACCTGGCGCGTCGTTACCCGGAAGGCACCCGCATCTTCGGCAAGGTCACCAACCTGGCCGACTACGGCTGCTTCGTGGAGATCGAAGAGGGCGTCGAAGGCCTGGTGCACGTCTCCGAGATGGACTGGACCAACAAGAACATCCATCCCTCCAAGGTGGTGCAGATGGGCGAAGAGGTCGAGGTCATGGTACTTGATATCGACGAAGAGCGTCGCCGCATCTCGCTGGGCATGAAACAGTGCCTGCCCAACCCCTGGGAAGAGTTCGCCCTCAACAACAAGAAGGGCGATCACGTCTCCGGCAAGATCAAGTCGATTACCGACTTCGGCATCTTCATCGGCCTCGACGGCAATATCGACGGCCTGGTGCACCTCTCCGACATCTCCTGGGATCTGCCCGGCGATGAAGCGGTGCGCAACTACAAGAAGGGCCAGGAGATCGAGACCGTGGTACTGGCGGTGGATGCCGAACGCGAGCGTATCTCACTGGGCGTCAAGCAGCTCGACAAGGACCCCTTCTCCTCCTTCCTCGCCGCCCACCCCAAGGGCGCCACCGTCACCGGCACCGTCTCCGAGGTGGACGCCAAGGGCGCGGTGATCACCCTCGGCGAAGAGGGCGTCGAAGGCTACCTGCGCGCCTCCGAACTCTCCCGCGATCGCGTCGAAGACGCCCGCAGCATCCTCAAGGAGGGCGACGAGGTAGAGGCGAAGTTCATCGGCGTGGACCGCAAGAACCGCAGCATCTCGCTGTCGATCAAGGCCAAGGATGCGGACGAGGAGCAAGCGGCGCTGAAGGATTACTCCCCCGGCGCCCAGGCCGGCCTGGCCTCTCTCGGCGACATGCTCAAGGAGCAGATGAATCGTCAGGACGAGGAATAAGCGTCCCGAACCGCCGTCCAAGTGGCGGCGGTTCACTTACGCGCCACCCGATTCAACCCTAGCCAGACCAAAAATACACAGGCCATGACGAAATCCGAATTGATCGAAGAGATCGCCAAAGATCAGAACCACCTCCCTCAGCGCGACGTTGAGCTGGCGGTGAAATGCATCCTGGAGCACATGAGCGAGTCCCTGGCTTCAGGCGATCGCATCGAGATCCGGGGTTTCGGCAGTTTCTCCCTCCACTATCGTCCCCCGCGTCAGGGTCGCAACCCCAAGACCGGCGAATCCGTAGCACTCGCGGGCAAGTACGTCCCCCACTTCAAGCCCGGCAAAGAGCTTCGAGAGCGGGTCAACGACGCATTCCAGAACAACCCGTAACAGCAGCGGTCGGGCGCATCCGCCCGAACCAGGCTGACAGCCAGACGGAGCGCCCAAGGGCGGAGCGCCGACAGCGTCCGCTCTCCCGGAGATGAGTTTCCGTACCCCCCTCCCCTATCGCCCCGACGGGGCCGACTACTTTGATGGCCTGGCCCATTTGCCATGGGCGATGTTTCTCGACAGCGGACCGCCCGACGCCCGCCAGGGACGCTACGACATCATCGTCTGGCAACCGGCGACGACACTACGCTTCAGCCAGGGCGAAGCGCGCATCACCACCCACCCGGGGAACGAAACCACAGTCAAAAGTAACGATCCGCTGGGGCTCGTGCGACGAATCCTCAATCAACGCCCCACCCCGCCCCAGTCAGCCCCGCCCTTTTGCGGCGGCGCCATCGGCTACATCGGCTATGACATCGGGCGCTACTACGAAAAGCTGCCCCAGCGCCTACCCGCGCAAGACGCACTCCCGGAACTGGCAATGGGCTTCCACGATCACGCCCTGATCCTCGATCACCAGATGGAACAGGCATGGATTCAAGGCGTACGCCCCTCCCCGCCCGAGCTCGAACAACAGCTCCGCGATCTGCCAAAAACCGCTGCCCGGCATACGGGGCAACCGCTGCGCCCGACCGCCCCCTGGCGGGTCAGCCCGGATGACGCCGGGTACGCCGCCGCCTTCCGCCGCATCGCCGACTATATCCAGGCCGGCGACTGCTATCAGGTCAACCTCGCGCGTCGCTTCAGCCTGAATGTCGAGGGCGACCCCTGGCTGGGCTACCGCACCCTCCGCCAGATGAACCCCGCCCCCCACGCCGCCTACCTCAACCTGCCCGAAGGCCAGATCCTCAGCTGCTCCCCGGAGCGCTTCCTCCGCCTGAGGGAAGACCGCGTCGAGACCCGCCCCATCAAAGGCACCCGCCCCCGCCACAGCGACCCCGAGCAGGACGCCGTCAACCGCCGGAACCTCGCCACCAGCCCCAAGGACCGCGCCGAAAACCTGATGATCGTCGACCTGCTGCGCAACGACCTGGGCCGCTGCTGCGTCACCGGCAGCGTCCGAGTTCCAAGGCTGTTCGAGATCGAATCCTTCCAACGGGTCCACCACCTCGTCAGCACCATCCAGGCCCGCCTCGCCCCGGGTAAAAACGCCACCGACCTGCTGCGCGCCTGCTTCCCCGGCGGCAGCATCACCGGCGCCCCCAAGATCCGCGCCATGGAGATCATCGAAGAACTCGAACCCTCCCGCCGCGGCGTCTACTGCGGATCCATCGGCTACATCAGCGACAACGGCGACATGGACACCAACATCGCCATTCGCACCCTTACCCATTGCAACGGCGCAGTCGAGCTCCACGCCGGCGGCGGCTTGGTGGCCGACTCCGACCTGGGCGAAGAGATGCGGGAGATCGGATACAAAGCGGCGGCATTTCATGATTTTTTGAGATAGCCGCGCTTTGCTGCGCGGCTACCCGTAGCACCGCCCCTGCCGCCAGAACAACTCCCCGAACCACGCACCCCGGAGACCTATAACTTCACAAAGCATTGGTATATCGGGCTTCAAGAGACGGTTTGCAGTGGTGAAGACACCCAAAAGGCCCCGACTAGGTCTTGGGTGGAGTCTCCGAAAAACGAACGCTGTTCAGAAGCTGTCATCCATCTGATACATGGTCGACCTGCACATGAACCAAAGGCTTCTTATCGAGCAAACGCCAAACAGCTTAAATTCGAAAGACATAATCCTTGTAACAGTCGCACTGGCAGTATAACATCCATTACCATTATTATACTATAACACTTAGAGTTGTTTTACCGTAATAGGTCGAAACTTATGAGCCCCTACGAACGCCTCAGAAAGGCTATCAGTATCATCATTGTTTTGCTTCTTGTATACACTGTTGCATACGGAGAACCGGCGAATCTTCCGGAAGTAACGATGGATGATCTTGGCTA
>JAABSM010000032.1 GCA_011390365.1 Gammaproteobacteria bacterium | reverse complement strand
TTCTCCGGGACTGATGCGCCTCATTTCGTGGGTGCGCCGACCGTTTTTGGTTCTGCATAGGATGTGCCGTCGACCGAGCGACAAGGCCTTTTATTCGGCACATCCTATGCCGGTTCGACGATTTCCAGGCTGCCCCGGAGTAAGGCGCATCAAGGGCGGGAACCTGGCGTGGCGCTTAAGTTAATGACATTTAATATGAGCGTGCATTTGTAGCCCAAAAAACCCGCCCCATGACTCGTTGGTCTGAGGCGAAGCCTCGCCAGATGTAGGTTCCCAAATATACTAACCCTATTCTTAGAAATTGCATACCAATCGATTTTCTAAGCCAAGGGGGCCTTGTCGCCTCGCCGTGATTCCCACCGTTTTTGCCTTGGTCGCGGGGCTGATATTACTTGATTCATATAAGTCTACCTTTTGATATTCAACTTTTAAACCATTTTTTGGGGAGCGGGTCGTGATGGTTCGGGTTGGTGCGTGCGTATGAAGGTGGCACAGGCCGAGGGCTATATTCCACAGTAGGAGGGTGGCGCGGGGGTTTGACGCTAGTGCAGCACCCGCTACATAAGCAATAACTCTATTTATATAAAAATCCACACCCTATGCGCCGCATCCCGACTCGGACCGCGACGCGGTCAAGACTGCATTTCCATGCGGCGCATGGAAACGAGAAAACGAGAAAATCAACATCCTATGCGCCGCATTATTCATAGTCACTTGGCGGGTGCTGCACCAGGGCGTCAACCCGTGCAGCCGTGGCAGGTTGACGAGAACATTCGGAAGGGGCTGCGTTCACGCCCCCCTTGCTGTCCTGAGCCCTCTCCCCGGTCTTCCGCCGGCCGGAGAGGGCGTTTTCGATAGGGGGCGTAAACGGGTTACGGGGGATGTGCCGGCTCGCCGGGTATCGGTGAAGCCTCTCTCAGTCGGCGAAAAAGGCGGTCGTCGCGGCCTCAGGGATCGCTACACCGGTAACCCGCGCCTTGCGCAGCAGTTCCCAGTAGTAGCGATAGGTGGCGCGGTCGTGCAATTCACCGGCATATTGAATGGGTCCCCAGTCCGCCTGCTGGGCGGCCAGCAGGATCGCCGCCGCGTCCTCGATTTCGCTGTAACTCGGTTTCATCGCGTCGACGATGGCCTGGATCTGGGCGGGGTAGATGCTCCACATGCGCAGGAAGCCGAATTCGTTGCGGGCGCGGTAGGCGTCCTGGTAGGTCGAGTAGCTGTTCTTGAGGTCCAGGCTGACGTTGTGGGCCGGGACGCAGCCATTGGCCAGCGCCGCCGCGACCATTTCGGACTTGGCGCGCGCTAGCAGGCGATGCTCGAACTGCCCCGGGCTGCGCATGGCCGAGGCCGGGATGGCGCCATGGTGGCCGCTGACAAAATCCATTAACCCGAAATCCAGCACCTGAACCCAGTCCGTGGCGGCAATCCGCCAGACATCGCGCAGGGCGCCGTGGGTCTCGATGAGGATATGCAGGGGGATTTCGCGCTGGATGCCGGCATTGGCGGCGACGCCGCGAATGTAGTCGACCATCTCGCGCAGATGGGCCACGTCGGTGGTCTTGGGGATGGTGATATAGGTGAGGATCTCGCCCGCCCCGCCAACCAGGATATCCACATCCTTGCGCCAGTGATCGTGACTGTAGTCGTGGATGCGCGCGCCGGCCATGCGGTGGCGGTTCGCTTCGCTGTTGAGCATGCGCACGATCATTTCGGCATGCTCCTGCTCGCGGCCGGCGGGTGCGCCATCTTCGCAGTCGCAGGTGATGTCAAAGATGGGGCCGAGTTTGTCCTGCATCGCCAAGGCCTTGCCGATCAGCTTCTCGCTCCCCGCGAAGTGCTCGCAGGTAGGGACGATCGGGAAGGGTTTCTCGCCGCTGAAGAGGGCCTGGCTTGGGTGTACTGCGGTGGTCATCACTATCTTCCTCCTTATGGATCAACAGGCATTCAGTTTGAATCGATCGATATCAATTGCTTTTATTGTCAATACCACGTCATCGCCGAAGAATTCGACGCGGCATTTTCATCTCACATGTTGCATTGCAGCATCTCCTTGGCTAGTATGACACAAACCAATACAAACGAAAAATACTATTAGTTTTCACCCGCACCATGGCGGATTTTATCCGCATCGGGTCCTATCAACGGGTTCCTGAAGGGGGATTTTCATGTATCAAACGGCATACCTGACCGACGTCACGGATGAAGCGGTACTCGGCGACTGCTGGCCGGGCATTCAGCTCTACTACCCCCCGGTTAAATACGCGCCTGCGCTCGGGGTGTATGAGGATCTGGAGGCGGCCTCACGACGTTTTCGCAAACACGCGTTGGAAACCAGCGCCCACACCCTGCTTTTTGACCTGGAGGACGGCTGTCGTCAGAAGGCGCTGAGCCGGGAGCTGCTGATCCAGGAGCTACCCGGTTTCGAGCGCGAGGATGTGCAGATCGCCGTGCGTATCAATCCCTTTCGCACCGACGAGTACGAAAAGGATCTGCACATGCTCCGGAAGATCGGTGAGCATGTCGATCACATCTGTCTCGCCAAGGCGGGAGAGTCCTACGGCGCGGCGGAGATTCGGGATCTCTCGTCCTGGCTGACCGGGGTCAACGGCAGTATCACCATACAGCCGATCATCGAGCACCCGAAATCGCTGAAACTGGCGCCGGAGTTGATGGATTTCCCGACCGTCAAGCATGTGGTGTTCGGCATTCACGACTTCTCCAAGGCGATGGCGATCCACATTACGCCGGAACACTGGACCCGGGAGCTGCGCACCTTCCTCAACCTGCTGCTGCTGGAGGCGCGCATTCAGGGCAAGGGGGTCATCGGTGGCGTTGAGGTCCTGATCAATGAACACCCCATGCCCGAGGAGTTCGTCGAAAACCACGACGTTCGCCGCTGGCTCGACCTGCATGGCGACAAGGAGTCCCACGTTGTTTACCAGCACGCCTGCGAAGAGCGCGCGCTGGGGCTCACCGGGAAGCAGGTGATTCACCCCAACCACATCCATCTTTGCAAGGTCGCCTTTACCCCCTCCCCCGCCCAGATTCAGCGCAATATCGCCATCCTGCATGCGGCGGTAGATGCCGACGCCCTGCTTGGCGGGGCCATTCGCTTCGAGGGGGAGATGCTTGATCCGCCGATGTTCGGCAAGGCCTTGCAAGGCCTGCTGCGGGCCAGGGCGCTGAATGCGCTGGGCCCGGAAGATACCCACTTTGCCCTGGAAGTCCTCAAGAAACTACCGGTCCGCGTTATTCGCGAGAACTGGCCCTACGGAGCACTGCTATGAAGACCGAGACGAATACCGCCTGGAAATGGGAGATCCCCGCCGAATTCAACATTGGCGTGGCATGTACCGACGCCCACTTGGGTAGCGAGACCGCCGATCGCACCGCGATGATCGTCGAGGATGATCAGCGCGGCACCAGCAGCGCGACCTACGCCGAACTGGCCGAGCTGACCAGCCGTTTCGCCCAGTTGCTGCGCAACCTCGGCGTCGAGACCGGGGAGCGGGTGCTGGTGCGACTGCCCAACTCCCTGGCCTATCCCACTGCCTTTCTCGGCGCCATGAAGCGGGGCGCCATTGCGGTGCCCACCTCGACGCTGCTGGTGGGCGAAGAGGTCGCCTATCTGGCCGCCGACTCCGGGGCGGCGGTGCTGGTCACCCACAAATCCCAGTGGGCGGAGCTAGCCGGTCCGCTGGACCAGATCGAAGGGCTGCGTCACGTCTTTCTGGCCGGCGACGGGCCGTTGCCCGAGTCGCGCACCCACATCCAGCTCCACGATCTGGACAAGGAGCTCGCCGCCATCGATGCCTGGGAGCCGGCCGCGGTGACCCGCGCCGATGACCCCGCCTACCTGGTCTACACCTCGGGCACCACCGGTCATCCCAAGGGGGTGCTGCACGCCCATCGCGCGATGATCGGTCGCGAGCCGGCATCCGACTTCTGGTTCGACTTCCACGAGGGCGACCGCATCATGCACTCGGGCAAGTTCAACTGGACCTATGTGCTGGGCTCGGCGCTGATGGACCCGCTCTACAAGGGGAAGACGGTCATCGTTCACGAAGGCAAGAACGACGCCACCACCTGGCCGCGGCTGATCGCCCGTCACCAATGCACCATCTTCATCGGCGTCCCCACCATCTACCGCCAGATCATCCAGAAGACGGACTTCTCCGCCAAGGATGTTCCCAGCCTGCGCCACTGCATGAGCGCCGGCGAGCACCTCTCGGATGAGATGCTCAGCGCCTGGCGGGATCGCTTCGGCATGGATGTCTATGAGGCGATCGGCATGTCCGAAATCTCCTACTACATCTCCCAGAATCGCCACCATCCGATTCGCCCCGGCTCGGCCGGCTTTCCGCAGCCGGGCCACGACGTGCAGCTGCTGGACAAGGCGCTGAAGCCGGCGCCCCAGGGGGAGGAGGGGATGATCAGCATCCCGGACTCTGATCCGGGCCTGTTCCTTGAGTACTGGAACCGGCCGGAGGAGACCGCGAGTGTGCGTCACGACGGCTGGTTCTTTACCGGCGACTATGCGCGCATGGACGAAGATGGCTACATCTGGTTCCTCGGGCGCAAGGATGACATCATCAATACCTTCGGCTTTCGGGTTTCACCCCACGAAGTCGAACGGGTCATGAAGACCCATCCTCAGGTCGCCGATTGCGTGGCGATCGGTCAGGATCTTACCAAGGACAAGACCCTGGTAGCGGCGTGCGTGGTGGTGCGCCCCGGCGAGACGGTCTCCGAAGAGGCGTTGCTGGCCTTTGGCGAGCAGCATCTCGCCGGCTACAAGCGCCCCAAACTCATCCATATCCTGCAAGACTATCCGCGCACCAAGAATGGCAAGGTGATCCGCAGTCAGCTCAAACAGCAGATCGAGGCAAACCCGTCATGACAGCAGCAGCCGTCCCCGAATCCATCAGGCAGGCCCGGCAACGGCCCCGTCGCACGCTACTGTATGTCTCCGCCGACATTCAGCGGCATATCGACAAGGCCCCGCAATTGCCAACCGACGCCATCATCTATGACCTGCACGAATCCATCGCCGCCGAATTCAAGGAACGCGGACGCCAGCGATTACGGCTGCATCTGCTTGAAGACACGCCGCACTTTCGCGGGCAAGAGCGGATCCTGCGCGTCAATCCGCTTCACTCCGAATGGTTCGCCGATGACCTCGCGCTGGCGGCGGCGCTGCCCATCGATGCCGTACTCTTCACCGGCATCAGCGGTCCCGACGAGATGCGCGTCGCCGCCGGGCAGTTGAAGCGGGCGATCGACGACGAAGAACGCTCCGCCAAACTGCCGCTAATGGCGATGATCGAGTCCCCCCTTGCCGTCCTCAACGCCGAAAAGATCGCCGCGGCCGATCCGCGCATGGCCTGCATCATCGTCAGCACCGCCAACCTGGCGACCAGCATGCATCTTCCCCCTTCTCAGGAACGCACCGGCCTCTTCAGCAGCCTCGCGCTGGTGGTACTGGCGGCCCGCGCCCATGGCATCGGCGTCGCCGACGGGGCGCACCTGGACATCACCGAACCCACCGACTGCGAATATGCCTGCCGCCAGAGTCGCGATTTCGGTTTCGATGGCAAGGCGGTCATTCACCCCGTGCAACTGGCCTACACCAACGACGCCTTCACGCCGAAACCCAAGGATCTGGAGCGCAAGCGCCGGATCATTCAGTTGATGGAGGAGGCCCGCACCCATGGCCGCTCCTACGCCATGATGGATAGCCGACTATTGCAACCCTCGGAACTCGATGCCGCCCACAGATGCCTCGACTTCAGCGAGGCCGTCGCGGCCCGTAAACGCGCCTTTGAAGAGGAGTAAACCATGTCCAAACTCTCCACCGGAAACTTTTTCGAGGACTTCAGCCTGGGACAACGGCTGGTCCACGGCACCCCCCGCACCGTCACCGACGGCGACGCGTCGCTCTACACCGCCCTCACCGGCAGTCGCTTTCCCGTCTCCAGCGCGACCCCGGTCGCCCGCGCCCTCGGATTACGGGATCGTCCCCTTGACGAACTGCTAGCCTTCCACATCGCCTTTGGCAAGACGGTCAACGACATCTCCTTCAATGCCCTCGCCAATCTCGGCTATGCGGATGTCCGTTTCCTGCAACCCGTGTATGCCGGCGACACGCTTCAGTCGGAAAGCGAGGTGATCGGTCTCAAGCAGAACTCCAGCGGCAAGAACGGCAACGTCTACGTCCGCTCCACCAGCTACAACCAGTCCGGCGAAGCGGTACTGACCTGGGCGCGCTGGGTGATGGTCCACAAGCGCTCGCCGGAAAGCCCCGCGCCCGAGCCGCATATCCCCGAACTCCCGTCCCATGTCGCCCCCGAGCAGCTGCCCATCCCCGCGGGGCTGGACGCCAGCGCCTACGATACCGCCTGGACGGGTTCGAAGCACCTGTGGGAAGACTACCAGCCGGGCGAGCGAATCGATCACATCAACGGCATGACCGTCGATGAGAGCGACCACACCCTGGCGACCCGCCTCTACCAGAACAATGCACGACTCCATTTTGAAGAGCTGATGATGAAGCCCTCCCGCTTCGGCCGCAGACTGATGTACGGCGGCCACGTCATCTCGCTGTGCCGCGCCCTCTCCTTCAACGGCCTCGCCAACAGCCTTGGCATCGCCGCCATCAACGGCGGCAGCCACTGCAACCCGTCCTTCGCGGGCAACACCTTCTACACCTGGAGCGAGATCGTCGAACGATGGGAGATCCCGGGGCGCGGCGACCTGGGGGCCCTGCGGGTTCGCACCCTTGGCGTCAAGGATATGGAGACCCAGCAACTGGCCGACGCCAAGATCGACAAGGACGGCCGCCAGGTCTACCACCCCAACCTCGTCCTCGACCTGGACTACACCCTGCTGATGCCGCGCAGGGGCCCCGGCAATCCCTGACAACCCCGCTCACGGAGGCGCCCGCCATCCCTTGAGTCTGACGAACAGCTCGGACATGGTCGATAGCTCCTGTGATGGTCATTCGTGCGGAAGGTCAAAGGCTTCGCCCGACCGGGCGCCTGGAGGAGGTCATGGCCCGCTACCACGCATAAAAAAGGCGACCGCCCCTTGGGGCGGCCGCCTTTGTCAGGCGGATGACAAGGAACGGATCACTCCCCCTCGCCTTCGCCCTCTTCCGCGCCGGCGCTCTTGCCGTGGATGGTGGTGACGGGCACGTCGTGCTCGGGACCGGCGAGCAGGGCGACGATCTCGACCCCTTGCGGCAGCTTGAGGTCGGAGAGGTGGACGATATCGCCGACGTCGAGGTCGGTCATGTCGACCTCGATGAACTCCGGCAGGTCCTTGGGCAGGCAGGTCACTTCCACGTCGGTCAGGTTGTGGGAGACGATGCCGCCGTGTTTGACGCCGGCGCACTTCTCTTCATTCATGAAGTGGAGCGGGACATGGGTCTTGAGCTTCTCGTCGGCGCTGACGCGCAGAAAGTCGACATGCATGATGAATGGCTTGGCCGGGTGACGCTGCAAGTCCTTGAGGATCACCTGCTGGGCTCCGCCATCCACCTTGAGTTCGAGGATGTGGGAGTAGAAGGCCTCGTGTTGCAGGTGCAGCAGCATCTCGCTGTGGACCAGCTGAATCATCGCAGGCTCCTTGTGGGCGCCGTATACGATCGCCGGTATCTTGCCCGTGCGACGCAGGCGGCGGCTCGCACCCTTACCCGTGTCACTACGCGCTTCGGCGATAACTTCAAAGGTTTCTTGCATGATTTTCTCCAAATCACTTGGTTGAGGTAAAAACACCGCCGCCCCGCGACCAGGACGACGGTGTCGGTGTAAATTCCGTGGCGCCTACCACCTCGCGTACGCCTTCGTGGTACCGCCAAATGCCAAAACTTTCACGAAGGCGCTGAGATCAACGAGAGTTTTCTCCGTGCGCTCCGCGCCTCCGTGAGGATAATAACGGTACTCGGAAACCCTGCCCGCTTCGGGCTCGTTCGCCGCTCAATCCATGAACAGGGAATTTACCGATTCGTCGTTGTGGATACGGCGCATGGTCTCGGCCAGCAGGTCGGCGATGCTGATCTGCCGGATCTTGCCGCAGGCCGCCGCCTCGGGCTTGAGCGGGATGGTATTGGAGACCACCAGTTCATCGAGATGGGAGTTGCTGATGTTCTCCACCGCCGGCCCGGAGAGCACCGGGTGGGTACAGTGGGCCACCACCATCCTGGCGCCATGTTCCTTGAGCGCCGCGGCGGCCTTGCACAGGGTGCCGGCGGTATCGACCAGGTCGTCGATGAGGATGCAGGTGCGATCCTCCACGTCACCAATGATGTTCATCACCCGCGCCTCGTTGGCCTTGGGACGGCGCTTGTCGATGATCGCCAGATCCGCGTCGTCCAGCAGTTTGGCCAGCGCCCGCGCGCGCACCACGCCGCCGACGTCCGGCGACACCACCATGGGGTCGTCGTAGGTCTGCTTCCAGACGTCGCCGAGCAGGTTGGGCAGGCCGTAGATGTTATCCACGGGGATGTCGAAAAAGCCCTGGATCTGGTCGGCATGAAGATCCACGGTGACGACCCGATCGGCGCCGGCGGCGGCGATCTGCTTGGCCACCAGGCGCGCGGTGATGGGCACCCGGGAGGAACGGGGACGGCGATCCTGACGGGCGTAGCCGAAGTAGGGAATCACCGCGGTGATGCGCTTGGCTGAGGCCCAGCGCAGGGCGTCCATGATCACCAGCAGCTCCATCAGGTTGTCATTGGTGGGCTGACAGGTAGACTGGACCACGAAGACATCCCGCCCGCGGGCGCTTTCGCGGATCTCCGCCATCACTTCGCCGTCGCTGAACTGCCCCACCACGGCATTGCCGGGGGGGATGCAGAGACGTTCCTGGATCTCGCTGACGAGTTCGGGATTGGAGTTTCCCGAAAATACCATCATGCCGGTAGCTGCCACGGCTTGGCTCCGAACAGGTTGGGTGCGACCGCTGAGGGCCATGGGGGTTGTATGGCTGGGGCGCCAGGATTCGAACCTGGGTATGCAGGGATCAAAACCCTGTGCCTTACCGCTTGGCGACGCCCCAAATGTTCATCGATTCCGGTCGAAAAGCGGCGAGCGATTGACGCCTCGCGTCACCACGCCGTGATACTCCGCGGGCATTTCGTGCAGCGCCCCGTGGGCGGCTTCGCGGGTGTCGAAGGCGGCGAATACGGTCGCGCCGGTTCCGGTCAGGCGCGCCCTGGCGATCTGGCCCAGACCGGCCATGGCCGCGTCGACCCGAGGGTAGAGACGCCTGACCAGGGGTTCGCAGTCGTTCCGCTCGTCGCCGGAAAAGAAGTCCGATATTTTGACCGGAGTTGAGTTGCGTGTCAATTCGGGATGACGAAAAATCTCCGCGGTGGAGACATGACAGCCGGGGAAGAGGAGCAGATACCAGGATTCGGGGAGGACGATCGCTTGCAGGTGCTCGCCCACCCCCTCGCCCCAGGCCGCATGGCCGTAAACGAACACCGGCACATCGGCCCCCAGTCGGAGACCGAGTCGGGCCAGCTCGTCGCGATCCAGACCGCATCCCCACAGCCGGTTGAGGGCGACCAGGGTAGTCGCGGCATCGGAACTGCCGCCGCCCAGTCCGCCGCCCATGGGCAGGCGCTTGTCGAGGTCGATCTCCACGCCTCGGCGGGTCCCGCAATGTTCTCGCAGCAGCCTCGCGGCGCGCAGGGTGAGGTCCTGATCCGGATCGGTTCCGGCCAGTTCGCGCAACCGGCGAATCTCCCCGTCATCGCGGAGGCGGTAGGCGAGGCGATCGTGGATCTCCAGGAACTGGAAGACGGTCTGCAACAGGTGGTAGCCGTCGTCGCGCCGCCCGACGACGCGCAGCATCAGATTCAGCTTGGCCGGTGCCGGCCAGTATGCGGCATCCCCCATGGCTCAGGGATCGATGCGCTCCAGGGTCTTGCGCAGGTAGTCGCTCTCCGGCTCCGCCTCCCTGGCCTTCTCCCACACCTCTCGGGCCATCGCCTTGTCGCCGCTGAACCACAGCACCTCGCCATAGTGGGAGGCGATCTCCGCATCCTCGGAGAGTTCGTAGGCCTGGCGCAGGTACTCCAGGGACTCCTCCAGATTGCCGAGGCGATAGAGCACCCAGCCCATGCTATCGAGAATCGCCGGCGATTCCGGATTGAGTTCATGGGCGCGCTTGATGTACTGGTAGGCCTCGTCGAACCGCTCGGTGCGATCGGCAAGGGTGTAGCCAAGGGCGTTGAGGGCGTCGGCGTGATCGGGATCCTGTTCGAGGATCCGCCGCAGGTCCTCCTCCAGCATCGCGATATTGTCCACGCTGACCGCGAACATGGCCCGGGCGTAGAGCAGCTCCGACTCTCCGGGATAGGTTTCCAGGGCCCTGGCGTAGAAGTCGTAGACCGCGTCGTTGTCGGCATGCTCGGCGAGCAGACTGGCCTCGACCTGGATGATGCGCAGCTCCTCGTCGCGGCTGGCCGCACCGCCGCGCAGGCGTTGCAGGATCTCCCGCGCCGCCTCCAGATCCTGATCGGCGATCAGACGCGCGGCACGCATGCGGGCATCGCCATGGGTCTCGCCCTGCTCTACCCGCGTGTACCACTCCATGGCGCGCTCGACCTCGTCCGCCTCTTCCGCCAGCCAGCCCAGATAGAAGGCCGCCTGATTGCGCTTGACGCCCTGCTGATAAAGCTGTTCGAACCACTGGCGCGCCTCATCCCGGCGCTCCAGTTGCAGCGCCAGCACCCCCAGCACGAAGCGGCTGTCGTGATCGTCGGGGTTGAGCTCGACCAGCGCCTGATACTGTTGGTAGGCCTCTTCGATACGCTCCTCCTCGACCAGGATCCGCGCCAGGGAGGCGCGCAGCATGGCCTCCTCGGGAGCGTCCTCCACCCCTTGGCGCAGGATCTCCAGCGCCCCCTCCTTGTCGTCCCGCGCGATGCGAATGCGCGCCAGCAGGCCCACCGCGCGGGGCATCCCCGGCGCGATCTCCAGCGCGCGCCGCACCTGCTCCTCGGCGCTGGCGTAGTCCTCACGCATGCTCGCCATCAGCGCCAGGGTATAGGGGCCTTCGGCGCGCCGCGGATAGGACTCCGCCAGCCGCCCCATCGCCTGCGCGGCCTTGTCATGATCCTTGTCTTGCAGGGTCGCGGACATGGCATCGATGAAGCCGTCCCGCTCCTCGGCATCGCCCTTGACGATGATCGCCGCCAGGTAATCCTGGACCCGCGCATCGTCGTCGCCGCGCATCGCCAGCACCGTCGCCAATTGCAATGCCTGCAAGTTATCCGGCTCAATCTCCAGCCACAGCTCGCCGGCGGCCTGGGCCGCCGCCTGATCCTGGGCCATCATCGCCACCTTCATCGCCCGCTCGGCGGCCTGGGCGTCCCGCGCCAGCTCGGCGGCGCGGTAGAGATGGGAATAGGCCACTTCCAGCTGCTTGCGCTGAAGACTCAGCTCCCCCGCCAGCGCCTCGTAGACCATGTCGCTGGTCAGAAAATCCCGAACATCCTTCTCGGTAGCCCGTTCCTCGCGCGCCGCCCCCGCCTTGGCCGACTCATCGGCGCGGTCCGTTTGCGCACTGGCCTCAGCCGTCGCGGGGTCCGCCGACGGCGCCACAAGGCCGGCGCACCCCGTAACGGTGAGGAGGATTGCGGAGAAGAGTATCGCGATCAGGCTACGCATGGTCATGGATCGTCAGGCTTTCCATATCGATTGTAATTGAGGTGGCCAAGGCTTCACGCTTCGACGTCAAGCCGCTTCAGAAGTTCATATTGTAGCGCAATCACCGGCTGGCAAGTCAGCGCCGCGGAGAGAATAGGATCGTCCCCAGCCGGGCGTGCGAAAAGTTGACGCCAACACCAACATGCTCGGAAATATATCACTTGTTCGCTTTCAGACGAAGCCGTTGCGGGCGCGGTCCTCGGGGCGCCGTTGCCGGAATCCCGCCTCAAGAAATCACTTGAGACGAGACTTCGATTAGCCTACATTTGGTCAACGGCCATCGGCGGCGCGGCGCGCGCGTGACGCGCCCGCTCAGCAAGGCCTCCGCTGCCGGGATTGATGCGAAGAATAAAAATCAGGGGGACCGGCAAACGCAAGGATTCCCATTCCGGAACGAACGCATCAGGGCGGCCCCGTCAGGATCCAAAGCCCCCATTCAGGATGAAAAGCAAGGAGAACCCCGTTGCCACGACTCACCAAAAAAGTGTTCCTCGACCTCGCGATCTGGATGGTATCCTTCGGCCTGATCATCGCCCTCTGTTTTCCGTTTTTCACCATCGCCCTGGGCATCTCTTCGGAACAGGCGCTGCAACCCCGCTTCTTCTTCGCCACCCTGTGCGCCGGCCTGATCGCCGGCGCCGCCAACTATCTGCTGGCGCGCACCGTAATCCGTCCACGCCTGCAACTGCTATCGAGTCGCATGCGGCTGGTCGAGGATACCCTGCATGGGGCAACCTACACCGGCGACTGGTCCGCCTGTACTCCAGAGCGCTGCCGCGTCCCCGTCGATTCCCATGATGAGATCGGCGATGCGGCGGGCTCCTTCAACGACCTGGTGGAGACCCTGTTCCGCTCCCACGAGATCGAGTCCGCGGTCAGCGACTTCGCCAACACCCTCTCCTCCGAGCTCGACCTGGATACCCTCAACAAGATGGCGCTGCGCCAGTTGATGCGCCACACCAACGCCGAGGCGGGGGCACTGCTGGTAGAGGCCGCCGGCGAGCTGAAGGTGGCCATCCGTCACGGCCTGCGGGACCCGCAACGGCTGGCGGAGTCGGACCATATCCGCGAGGCGCTGCGCACCGGCGACTGCCGCAAGATCGAGCTGCCCGAGGATGTGCGGGTGGAGGCATTGCTGGCGGATGTGCGCCCGCGCGAGATCATGGTGGTGCCCGTCGCCTTCAAGAAGACCAGCCTGGCGGTGGTGGTGCTGGCCAGTAGCCATCCGTTCAGCCCCGAATCCGAATGGCTGCTGGGGCTTTTCCGGCAGGGGCTGGGGCTGGCCCTGAATAACGCCCTGGCCCACGACCGCTTGCAGCGCATGGCCGCCATCGATCCGCTCACCGGCGCCTACAACCGCCGTTTCGGCGCCGCCCGCCTGCACGAAGAGTTCACCCGCGCCGAGCGCTCCAACACGCCGCTGGGTATCCTCATGATCGACCTTGACCACTTCAAGAACATCAATGACACCTATGGCCACATCGTCGGCGATCGGGTGTTGAGCCGGGTCAGCGCGGTGGTGCGCAGCGCCATGCGCGAGGGGGATATCCTGATTCGATACGGCGGCGAGGAGTTCATGGCGCTGCTGCCCGGTTCCTCCGCCAGCGACACCCTGGGCATCGCCGAGCGCATTCGCCGCATGATCAAGGAGTGCGAGATCAAGGATGGCGACCAGAAGATCGAGGTCACCGCCAGCATCGGCGGCATCGCCTATCCCGACAGCGACGCCGAAACCGAGGAGGACCTGGTCCGCCAGGCCGACGAGGCCCTCTACTGCGCCAAGCACGGCGGCCGCGACCGCATCGAGATGGCCTGACACCCCTGACCTGATAAAGGGCATTAACGCCGCGGAGACACCGAGCACACGGAGAATTTTCAATAGGCTCTGTCTGCGTTAAGTGCTGACGAAATACCCCGTGCTACCGTCATTCCGGCCATAGCCTGCCCCTGATAAGGCAGGGGAAAGGCCGGAATCCAGCGGCAGGGATGCCCTCCCTGGCCCTGGCTTGCTCAAGCCACGGAGATACGCGCCTCCCCCACCTCCGCCAACATGCACGCCAACGCCTCGGCGAAACCGCCGCCGACGATGCGCAGATTCTCTTCCAGCATCAGGTTGTGGATGTTGCCAAGATTCTCCACCATCCGCCCCTCGCCGTCGACGATGCGCCCCTGGCGCTCCCGGGTTGCCGGGTCATAGTCCCGATAACGCTCGACCAGCGGGCGAAGGTCGGCGATATAGCCGAACACCGGGATCTCCAGGGCGCAGGCGAAGCCGCACTCGAAGACGGTGCCGGAGTCCGGCTCGAAGCCGCGAAAGGGGTTGAGGTTGGCGATCACCGCATCGCAGCGGCGGATCATGGCGAGATTGCCGGCGTTGATGCTGGCGCGCAGCACGGCGGGATCCGGCCCCTCCCCGGTATCGTTATCCAGCGGATTGAGGGGCTCGATGCCGTACTCGCGACACAGCGCCTCGTTGCCCGCCATGGCGGCGCGGGCGTCATCGAGAAAGACATCCCAGCCGGCGAGATAGACCCTCATCGGCCGCCTTCCAGGGAGATCACCTCCGGCACGCCGCTCTGCTCACGGGCCATTTGCTGGATCTTGTCCCAGTCGAGACGCGGATTATCCTCCCCGATCGCCGCCATGACCACCCGCACCACCTCGGTAAGATTGATATTGTCGTCGATGTGGGACTCGATCATGCGCTTGCCGTCGAACCGCGGATCTTCATCCAGATTGATCAGCGGCGGCTGCACCTCCAGATAGAGCCGCCCATCCCGCCAGCCCGCCTTGTAGGGCTGCTGGATGATGCGCACCTTGCTGTTGACCGGCACCTCGGGAAACAGCGCCGCGATATCCTTGGGATAGAGGCGCATGCAGCCGTGACTGACGCGACGCCCCACGCCCCAACCCTTCTCCTTGTTGGTGCCGTGGATCAGGTAACCGGGCAGGCCGAGATAGATGGCATGGCTGCCTAGCGGATTATCCGGCCCCGGCACCACCACCTCTGGCAGCGGATCGCCCATCTCCTCATGCTCCTTGCGGATCGACTCCGGCGGCCGCCAGGTCGGTCCCTCCTTCTTGCGCGTCACCCGGGTATCGCCCAGCGGCGTCGACCAACCGTCCCGGCCTATGCCCAGCGGGTAGGTAATCACCTCATCCCGCCCCTTGGGATAAAAATAGAGCCGCGGCTCGGCCAGGTTGATCACGATCCCCTCCCGCGGCCCATCGGGCAGGATGAACTGGGTCGGCACCCGCAAGCGGGTATCCTCCCCCGGCACCAGCGGATCCACCTCGCGATTGGCGGCGGTCAGCTCCTCATAGCCCAGATCCCGCAAGTGGGCGACATCGAACAGATCCTCGTTGGGACTGGTCCAGTAGAGATAGTTCTCCCCCACCACCGCCTCGCCCTCTGGCGGCAGCGGGAAGGTCAGGGCAAAGAGGGGCTGCGATAACAGCGCAGCCCAGATGATCAGGAGTTTATCGATGATTTTCATTTGGATACAAACTACAACGAACCTTCGGCGCGGCTTATCAAGAGAAGAAATAGACAGGATTGACTGGATTTTCAGGATTTACGGGATTTGAACTCGTCCCTGCCTCCACGGCGCTGATTGTACCCCAACCCAGGGCTCCCAGAAATGCATCCCGACGCCCAGCAGGAGACCCGAGACCGCGGAGCGCGCGGCTTGACGCGCCAACGTGCCTTATCAAAAAAGGAAATAGACAGGATTAACAGGATGTTTCAGGATTTACAGGATATGAGAAAGCACGACCGCGCATCCGTCGTAGATCATACCCAACAGAAGACCTCAAAAATGCATCCCGACGCCCAGCAGGCGACCCAAGACCGCGGAGCGCGCGGCTTGACCCGCCAACGTGCCTTATCGAAAAAGAAAGAAGCCTTCGCTCAGAGTCACTTCATGCTGGGTTTCATCCGCACCAAAACTTTCGCGCTCAGACTCATCCTCCGGCGACCCCATTAAGTAAAGTCCCCGGCTCAATCGTCCCGTCAGTTCCTGGCCAGATCGCCAACCGGCAGGCTCTCCCGCCGATCCGGGATGCCGCTCAGCAGCACCATATCCTGCTGATAGTTCACATAGGCCAGAAAGATATACTCGTTCCAGTAATTCTTGCTCGGGCCGTACTTCATCAGGTTCACGTAGGCCGCCTCCTGCTCCTCCCGGCTACCCCGGGGCAGGGTGCGGCTGAAGTAGCCCATCCAGTCCGCGGCGGCGCCCAGCTTGGGCGCGGCGGGGTCCTTGGTGCCGATGGGTACGATCACATAGGGCGTGTTGAGCACCACCGAATACCCGGGGCCGGGGGAGGCGAACGGCCAGTGAAGCAGGCGAACCAGCCACACCTCGTCTTTATGACCCGTATAGCCCGCCGGACAGATCACCTCATGCCGCAGCCCGGTGACCAGCTCCCGCAGCTGGATGCGCTCGCCCCGGCTTCCCTCATGGACATAGAGCCCCATGCGCGTACCCTCGACGGCGCTGATCAGTTGCAGGAATTCCGGTTCCATCCCGAACTGGCGGTAGAGATCCAGGGCAACGGTGGCGAAGCTCTCCTGCTTGGGACCGGCGGTCAGGTCCAGCGTGCTCCAGCAGAGGAAGTAGGAGTGAGTCAGGGGGCTCATGGGCGGGCCGGAAGGCAGATACTCCTCCTCCGCCGCCGCCAGCGCATCGGTAAGTTTGCGCAGCTCCGGCAACATCGCCAACATCTCCACCATCACCGAAAGATGGTGCTGGGCGAACACGAACAGCCCATGCAACGGATCCAGATCCTCCTGCCCACCCTTGGCGGCCAAGGTCGCCTTCACCTCATCCGCCAGCCGCCTGCCCTCCCGCCAGGCCCCCAGATCGGCAACCTTCTCCCGCATCAAGCCCCGATACTTGCTCAACACCTTACGCGCCAAAGGCCCCTTGGCCTGGATCTTTGGCGATGGTTTCTTCTGTTTGCTCATGTTTCACCTTAACAAGAAATCTTTCCCCGCGGCTGGCGCCCACGCGCTGCGTGGGCGCCCTCCATTGGCGTGCTACGTCAACCCCATCGAGGGGCCGGCGCAGCGCGCCAGCAAGAGGTACCCACGCGGCGCATGGGTACCAGCTCAACCCATCGACGGCGCTCCGCACCGCGACCCCGCTTCCGCTCGTACCCAAGGTCCCCTTTCCCTCGTTCCCAGGCGCCGCCTCCCTCGTTCCCAGGCGCCGCCTCCCTCGTTCCCAGGCGCCGCCTGGGAATGCTGTCTTGACCGCGCCGCGGTCCGGGGCGGATGCGACGCATCCAAGCATCGGTTCCCAAGCGGCGCTTGGGAACCAGAACCGGCGCATGGGAACCAGAAAACGCGGAGCGCGCGGCTTGACGCGCCCGTGCCGGCGTTGGCGCGTCAAGCCGCGCGCTCCGCCCTTCGGCAGCCCCTACTAGCTGCAATGCCGAGCGCAGCTCGGCGATCCATCATTCCATCGGCAGCCCCCGCAATCGGCCTGACCTGGGCCTGCTCCGCGACGGCCCTGGTCTGGCCGCTTGCCGGGGCTGCCTCCCTGCCTCTACTCGCCCTCCGGGCGCTTGACCTGTCGACCTCGGGCAAGCCGGAAGCCGGAGTCGTTGACGCGGTAGTCCGGCCTGTTCCTGTAGCGGTTGGCGGAACGACAGAACCAGCCGACGCCGATCCAGGCGCCGCCGCGCAGCACACGGTACTCTCCGGCATCGGGGCCTTGCGGGTCCGTCACCGGCCCTGGCGGATACTTGCCATACCAGTCCTGGCACCACTCCCAGACATTGCCGTGCATTTGATACAGCCCCCAGCCGTTGCAGGGCAGCGCCTTGACCTCGACGGTATGCTTCCGATATTCGCCCTTCTCCCCTCCTGCGTAGGGGTGGTTGCCGTCATAGTTCACCTGCTCCGTGGTGATGTTTTCGCCAAACCAGAAGGGTGTTGTGGTCCCAGCCCGGCAGGCGTACTCCCACTGCGCCTCGCTGGGCAGGCGCAAGCCGATATCGTCCCGTTCACTGTTCAAGGTTTCGAGAAAGCGCTGGGTATCGTCCCAGCTCACCTGCTCTACCGGTCGCTCTTCGCCCTTGAAGTCGCTGGGATTGTCGCCCATGGCCGCTTGCCACAGCGCCTGAGTCACCGTGGTCTCGCCCAGCCAGAAGCCTTCGCTCAGGGTGACCTGATGCTGGTTTTCGTCATCGAATCGCTCCGGCTCGTCCTCCGGCGATCCCATCAGAAACGTCCCCGGTTCGATCCAGCGCAGGCGATGGTCCACCCCCTTGTAGGTAAAGCCCATCCATAGGCCATATTCGTCCTCGCCCCAGCAGGAGGCCCAGGCTTCTGGGAAGATCGCGGGTTGTCTTGGGTCGCTGTTCATCGATTTTGTCAGAATAGGGTGTAAATACGGTTCAGCTACAGAATGCGCCGACGCAGGAGGCGTATCGTACCGGCCGGGAATGATGCGCCTCGTTCCTCGGCACATCCTATGCGCTTGACGCGCCACCGTGCCTTATCGAAAATGGAAATAGGCAAGATTAACAGGATTTACAGGATTTACAGGATATGAGAAAGCACGACCGCTCATACGTCGTAGATCGTACCCAACAGAAGGCCCCAAAAATGCGCCCCGATGCTTAGCAGGAGACACGAGACCGCGGAACGCGCCAATCTTAATCTCCCCATACCCGTTGGCCGGACTCCACAACAAGCCATTCCGTCAATCCTGAGAAATCCTGGTAATCCTGTCTATTTTTCCGCGTTCACCGCCGCATCAACCGAAACCACCGCCAGACATTAAGCAGTGAAGCGAGCGAGCCGGCGATGTAGGTATAGGCCGCGGCCTTGAGGATGCCCCGCGCCGCCGGCTCCTTCTCCTCCGGGATAATGCCCTTTAACAGCGGCAGCGCCTTGTTGAAGCTGGCGTCCAGCTCCACCGGCAGGGTCACGAAGTGGACCAGTGCCGCCGAGCCGAGGGTTGCCAGCCCAAGCAGAAACAGGATTATCGAGGGTACCGGGTGGCGGGCGAGGATGCCCAGAAACGGCGCGGCGAGCATGGCGAAGCCGCCGATGCGCTGGATCTTCATGGACCACAGCACCAGATCCTGACGGGTCTGGAAGGGCCGCTCGCCGCGGGCGTGTTGCAGGGCGTGGCCCACCTCGTGGGCGGCGATGGTGATGGCGGTGAGGCTGCGCCCGTCGTGATTGAGGGGGTTAAGGCGCACGCTCTTGGCCTGGGGATCGTAGTGATCGCCGTGGGGCGTGGTCTCTACCCGCACGTCGTGGAGCTTCAGCTCCTTGAGTAGCCGCTCCGCCAGCTCCCGCCCGCTGAACGAAAAGCTCTCCTGGCGACGATGGCGGTTCATCACCAGATTCACCCACAGGGTCGGGCCGTAGAGCAAGCCAAGCAGGAGTAGTAATATAAGTATGATATGCATCTTGATCCTCAAGGCTGAGACAAGCTTGATCCATCCCGCGTTCCCCGATTTTACCGGATAAGAATACCATGCAAGAGACCCACATCACCCTCGCCCACGGCAACGGCGGTCGCTTCATGCGGGAGCTGATCGAAGAGGTTTTCGCCGCCAGCCTGCAAAACCCGGAGCTGGATATCCACGCCGACGCGGCATCGATCCCGCTGCCGCCGGGCGAGGTGCTGTTCACCACCGATGGTTTCACGGTGCAGCCGCTGGAGTTTCCCGGCGGCAACATCGGCTCGCTGGCGATCCACGGTACCTGCAACGACCTGGCGGTGAGCGGCGCAACACCACTGTACCTGAGCCTCAACGCCTTTATCGAAGAGGGTACCGAGGTGGAACTGCTGCGACGCATCGTCGTCGCCATGGCGGCGGCCGCGGCGGAGATCGGCGTCAAGATCGTCGCCGGCGATACCAAGGTGCTCAATCGCGGCGAGGGGGGCGGGGTCTACCTCGCTACCACCGGCGTCGGGGTTCGGGAGAAAGGTCCCCGGCTGTCGATGGCGAATATCCAGCCCGGCGACAAGCTGTTGGTGAGCGGTTCGGTGGGCAACCACGGCATCTCGGTGATGCTGGCGCGGGAGGCGTTCGGCATGCGCGGCGATCTGCAATCGGACGCCGCCTCGGTGCTGCCCTTTACCCAAGCGCTGCTGGAGCTGCCCGGGCTGCGCTTCATGCGCGACCCCACCCGCGGCGGGCTCGCCACCGTCGCCCACGAGATCGCCCGCCATCGCGGCCTGCGGATTCGCCTCGACCAGCAGGCCATCCCCCTGCGCGACCCGGTCATCGCGGTGTGCGAAATGCTCGGCTACGACCCCCTCTACCTGGCCTGCGAGGGGCGGGTGGTGGCGGTGGTCGCCGAGGATCAGGCCGAGGCGGCGCTGGCCGCCTGGCAAGCCCTGCCCGGCGGCGAAGAGGCGGCGATCATCGGCGACACGGAGGCTGGCGACGGCTTGGTCACGCTGCGTACCGAACTGGGCGGCGAACGTATCCTGGAGGAGTTGGAAGACGACCCGCTGCCGCGCATCTGCTGACCCCCAGGAAGGTCCTTCCTCAATATCCCCGCCATATTCCCGATGTAAACCCTACCCATTTGGGATATGCTGAACAATTCCGTCAATACTTGGTAATGGAGAAGCTTGATGGCAAAACCCGACAAACACGTCTTCGTCTGCACCCAGTCCCGTCCCGCCGGCCACCCGCGCGGCTCCTGCACCGAACGGGGCGCCCAGGATCTGATGATGGCCTTCGGCGAACAGTTCGAAGAGAAGGGCCTGTGGGGGAAATGCATGCTCACCCCCAGCGGCTGCATCGGCGCCTGCGACAACGGCCCCGCGGTCCTCGTCTACCCGGAAGGGGTACTCTATACCAAGGTGACCAAGGACGACATCGCCGAGATCGTCGATAACCACCTGATCGCCGGCGAACCGGTCGAGCGTCTCAAGGCCGCACCAGAGCTCTGGTAAAGCAACCCGAAGCCCCGCCATGAAATCCCATTTCATTGATCTGCTTCGCCACGGCCAGCCCCAGGGGGGCGACCGTTTTCGGGGTACCCGTGACGACCCCTTGAGTGAATTGGGCTGGCGGCAGATGCGGGCGAGCGTCGAGGGTGAGGCAGGGTGGGAGCAAGTAGTGACCTCGCCCTTGTCGCGTTGCGCGGAGTTCGCCGGGGAGCTGGCGAAACGGCTTGGGCTGCCGCTGGAGACGGATGCCGGTTTTGCGGAGCTGGCCTTCGGCGAGTGGGAGGGGGTGAGCTATGAAGAGATGCGGCGTAACGATCCGGCGGCCTTTGCCGGTTTTTTCGCCGATCCACTCAGCCATACCCCGCCCGGCGGCGAGCCGCTGGGGGATTTCTGTGGGCGTATCGACCATGCCTGGGAGGGGCTGCTGGAGCGGCATGGCGGCAAGCATGTCTTGCTGGTTTGCCATGGCGCGGTAATACGGGCGATCTATCGCCGCATCCTGGCGACCCCGCTGGAGCGCTTTTTTCGCATCGAGGCGCCCTATGCCTGCCTCAGCCGGATCCGACGTCATGCCGAGGGGGATCGGCTGGTGTTTCATCGGGGACCGGGAGGGTAAGGCGATTTCCAGAAACAGCGATATTAAAAGGGTGCTAGTGTCGCGCGTATGGTAGTTTTATTCCAAGGAAGCGCCCCGCAATCAGTACCCCCTTTCGCAAAAGGGCTTTTTGAGGAGGCCGGCGCCGCTCAGATGGCGAACCAGCCGCCTTCGGGAAAGAGTTTGTCTTCGAGCATGGCCCTGGGCGAGAGATCGAGGATGGCGTCGCGAAAGTCGTGGATGGGGGGCGCAAGCGGCAGGGTGATGGCGAGGGCGATGTAGGCGGCGAGGGTGGCGCGCCAGCTGTTGCGGTACCAGAGCTTCATGGCGCTGCCGAAGGAGCGGCGGGAGCGGATGCCGAAGAGGTTGATGGCGCTGATCTCGTCCAGCAGCAGGTGGGTAAGGAAGCCGAGGGTGACGAACGCGCCATAGAGCCAGGCCTTGAGCGAGGGTAGCTCGAACAGCCAGTAGGCGATGGCGGCGGTGAAGATGCCGCTGGCGGCGGCGACCGGCAGGGAGTGGATCATGCCGCGATGGGTGGTGTGGCGGGTAAAGAGCTGAAACACCCCCCAGCGAATCGCCAGGTAGCCGGCCAGCCACACCAGCAGCAGTTCGGCGAGGCTGGTGAAGTGGATGGCGGCGGCGAACATCAGCAGGAAGGCGATGACGATGGAGAAGAGGGTGAAGGCGATCTGCAAGGGCGTGGAGTAGTCGGCGTCCACGTCCGGCAACAGCCCGCCGATGGCCCCGAGCAGGAAGCAGGGCAGCACCTCGGCGCGATCGGCGAGGCCCGCCACCATCGCGGCGCTGGCGCAGACGCCGCTGACGGCGATGCCGACCGAGAGGTGGGTGTTGAAATCAGCCAAGGTCGTTGTGCTCGCCGAACTGCCGCTGCACCTCCACGACCCTCTCCATATTGTTGCACAGCGCCGCGACGCAGCGGCCGTCGAGTTCGACGTCCGCCAGCTCCCGCAGCAAGGCAAAGGCGCGGTCGTTGCTCCAGGCCTCCTTGTAGGGGCGCTTGCTGGTGAGGGCGTCGAAGACGTCGGCGACGGCGATGATGCGCGCCGCCAGCGGCACCTCTTCACCGGGCATGCGGCGACCATAGCCCTTGCCATCGAGCTTTTCGTGATGATCCTCGACGATCTGGATCAGCAGGTCGGCGTATTCGAAACCCTGCAACTTGAAGTGGTCGAGCATGCATTCGATGATCTTGCGCCCCTCGGTGGTGTGGGTCTTCATGATCTCGAACTCCTCGTCGCTGAGCGGCCCCTGCTTGAGCAGGATCTCGTCGGGGATAGCGATCTTGCCGATATCGTGCAGTGGCGCGAAGAGGTGGATGTACTCAATGAATTCGTCGTTGAGATTCAACACCGGCCCCAGCTCCCTGGCGATGATGCGGGCGTAGCAGGCCATGCGGCGGAGGTGGTCGCCGGTCTCGTTGTCGCGGGTGTGGGCGATGTCCTGCACCGTCTTGACCGCGCCCAGCAGGGTGCGCACCTCCAGCAGTTGCTGGACGATGGCCTGGGAGAGGAGGTTGGCGACGCTGTCGAGATAGAACAGCACCTGATCCTGAAAGACGTCCTTGTGGTCCGAGTTGAAGAAGACGAAGCCGAGAAAGTCGTCCTTGTGGTAGATCGGCAGGGTATAGCTGGCGGCGAAGCCCTGCTCGGCGATCGCCTTGGTATGGCGCTTTTCGGCGCCGGAAAAGACGCTGAGGTCATTGACCACCCGCGGCAGGCGCAGATCCCGGATTTCGCTGAGGGAGCGGGAGTCCGCGAGCCTGGCCTCGTACCAGGTGAGGGGGTTCTGGGCGTCACCACTGTGCAGAAAGGTCTTCAGCAGATCCGTGTGCTCGTCGTAAAGGGCGGCGGCGATGCGGGTGATGAAGGGGTATTGGCGGGAAAGGGTGGCGCGCACCCGCTCCAGCTTCTGGGTGAGGGGGATGTCCTCGCTCAGGCCTACCAGGGAGTCGCGGTAGAGAAAGGTTTCTCCGCTCATTGGCCGGATTGATTTCCGCGGTCCGGCGGACTCGCGGGGTTTCGCGGTGGAGGTCCTGCCTCAATGTGATCAAGATAAACCATCATAGCGTTCTCCAGAGATGATGCGCCTCACTTCGTGGACACTTCGACCATTTTGGGTTCCGCATGGGATGCGCCGTCGACCGAGCGGCAAGGCTTTTTATTCGGCGCATTCTATGCGAGTCCGGTGATTTCCGGGTTGCCGCGGAATGAGGCGCAGCAGGTGCTGGAGCATGGCGTAGCGTTAACGTAATGGCATTGGGTCCGGCCTGGGCGGAATTGTCAGGGCGCCCGAACGCCGTCGCGCCAGCGACCGCACAAGGCATCTTCTTATCCATTGCACTCTCTCCTCCATTCGGTTCCCGGCCAGGATGGCCGCTTGGATTGCCGAAAGAAGAAATCACTTTGATTCGTTTTGTTATATTTCACTTTTATGCCATTGCAAAATAAACGAAAGGCAGCGGCTTGGCAAGTGTTGTCAAGGAACCGGGTCACCGATTCCAGTAGCGCCGCGCCAGCCGTCGCCAGGATCGGGGGCCGCTGATGCCGTCGTCACGCAGCACCAGCGTCAAGGCGCCTTCGCCAGCGGTGTCCCGAATCTCCGCCCCCGACGCCCGCCAGCGCGCCAGGATCTCCTCCCGCGGCAACCCGAAGCGGTTGCGATAGCCCGCCGAGACCAGCGCCCAGCGCGCGCCGACGGCGGCGACGAAGACCGGGCTGGAGGAGCTCTTGCTGCCGTGGTGGGGAACGATCGCGGCATCGGCGCGCAGCTCCTGGCCGCTCTCCAGCATGCGACGCTCGGCGCGCTCCTCGATATCGCCGCTGACCAGCATGTGGCTGCCGCCGGCGGAGATGCGCAACGCGCAGGAGGCGTCGTTGCCGCGCCAGGGGCGGCTGGCGTCCGGGTGCAGGAAGCGGAAGGTGACGCCGTCCCATCGCCACTCCCGCCCCGCCAGACAGGCCTCGACGCCGGACATCTCCAGGGCATCGGGCTCGCCGCTGAAGATCTCGCCGGCCGGGATGCGGCTCAGCAGGCCATGCAGGCCGCCGGCGTGATCGATGTCGCCATTGCTCACCACCAGTCGATCGATATGGCCGATGCCGCGACTCTCCAGAAACGGCGCGACCACCGCCGAGCCGGTGTTGAAGCCCGACGGAAAGCGCGGCCCGGTATCGTAGACCAGGGTATGGCGGCGGGTCTCGGCCACCAGCGCCATGCCCTGACCCACGTCGAGGAGGGTGATGCGCACCTCGCCTGACCGCGGTGTCGGCGGCGACCAGAGCAGCAGCGGCAATAGCGCGAGCAGACCCAGGCCGCGCCCCGGAACCCCGCGCGGCAACAGCGCCCAGATCGCCCCCGCCAGCCCCAGCAACCACAGCCACGGCGGCGCTTGCGGCGGGCGGATCGCCGCCCAGGAGTAGTCCGCCACCAGCGCCAGCCCCATCTCCATGTACCCCAACAGCCAGGCCAGCCCCCGCAACACCTCGCCGCCCAGCGGCGGGTAGAGGGCCGTCAGCAGCACCCCCGCCAGCACCCCGGGCACCACCAGAAAGGTGAAGAGGGGCACCAGCAGCAGGTTGATCAGCGGCCCCGCCAGCGACACCTGCATGCCGCGGGCGATCAGCAGCGGCGCCAGCGCCAGGGCGATGGCCCATTGGATGCCGCCCCAGGCCAGCAGCGGATGGGGACGCCCGAGCCGCCCGGCGTAGATGAGGAAGATCGCCGCCACCGCGGCGAAGGAGAACCACAAGCCGGCGGAGAGCACCGCCAGCGGGTTCCATATCGTCACCAGCAGCAGCGCCAGGGCGAGATTGCGGGAGGGCCGGCTCATACGCCCGGCGAGCAGCCCGCCGAGCAGCACCAGCGCCATGATCAGCGCCCGCTGGGTGGGGATGGCGAAGCCCGCCAGCGCCGCGTAGAGGGTGGCGCCGAACAGCGCCGCGACGATGCCCGCCTTCTGCGCCGGCAAGGCGTGGACGAGACGCGGTGAACGTCGCCAGCCCCACTGCACCAGCCAGTAGCAGAGGCCGCTGATGATGCCGATGTGCAGCCCCGAGATGGCGACCAGGTGGTTGATGCCGTTGCGGGTATAGCGCTCCCACTGCTCCCGCTCGATGCCGCCGCGGTCGCCGATGGCCAGCGCGGCGATGAGCCCGGCCGCGGGTCCCTCCACCTCGCGCTGGATCAGGTCGCGGATCCCCATGCGCAGTCGTAACAGCCGATAGCGGGGATGGGACGCCTCGATGCGCTGGATGGGCTCTCGATCCCGCACATAGCCGGTGGCCCGCACCCCCTTGCGGAACAGCCATCCTTCGTAGTCGAAGCCGCCGGGGTTCATGAAGCCGGAGGGACGCTTGAGGCGGGCGGTAAGGCGATATTTCTCGCCGGGCGCGAAACGGGTCTCGCAGTCGTAGCAGCTCAGGCGCACCCGGCCCGGCGTGTTGACCTCGACACCTTCATGGGCCATTCCCTCGACATCGAAGAGGAAGCGGCTGCGACGCCCATCCCGATCCGGCAGCGAGGCGACCCAGCCTTCCAGCTGGAGGTCCTCCCCTTCCAGTTGCGGCGGGGTACCGCCTTGCAATTGCCAGTGGCCGTAGAGACTCGCCCACAGCAAGCCCAGCGCCAGAGCCGCAACTGGGCGAAGCGCACGGCCGCGGAGGGCGACGAGGAGAAACGGGATCGCAACCGTCCAGCCCAGGTGGGGCAACTGGGCCTGCTGTTGCAGCCACAGCACCCCGGCGACGAAGGCGATGACGGCGAACTGGAAGCTGGCGACGAAGTCGCGGGCCAGGGGCCGGGCTGCCTGGAAAAATCGGATCACCGGGTTGGAGAGCACCCGTGGAGGTGCAAGCAAGGGTCTGTTCTGGCAATCCCGTAGCCCGGATGGAGCCGCGCGGAGTCCGGGGGCGGATGGCTTCGTCCACCCGGATTTCGCTGCGCTACATCCGGGCTGCGCGGGCGCTTCGTCGAGTTGCGCGGGCGTCCGCGATATCCGGTGGAGTGAACGCCATCCGTGGCGCTGGATTCCGGCCTTCCTTGGCCGGAATGACGGTGTTCTTTTGGAGCACCGGGGTTATACGCCATGTTTACCGACGAAATGGCAGATTATCGATCAGCCTCGCGCGCCCCAGGTGGGCGGCGGCGAGCACCACCAGACGCCGGTCTTCAGGCTTCGGCGGGGCGAGATCGGCGGCGCGGCGGATCTCCAGGTAGTCGGGGCGAAAGCCCAGCTCGGTGAGTTCGGCGCGGGCGATGGATTTGAGCCCGACGAGGTTGCCCTCGCCGGCGCGCACCTTGTCGGCGACCTCGCGCAGGATACGGTGCAGGTTGGGGGCGATCTTGCGCTCCTCCGGGCGCAGATAGGCGTTGCGGGAACTCATCGCCAGCCCGTCCTTCTCCCGCACCGTGGGCACGCCGACGATCTCCACCGGCAGGTCCAGGTCCTCGGTCATGCGCCGAATCACCAGCAGTTGCTGGAAATCCTTCTCGCCGAACACCGCCAGGCCCGGCTGGACCATATTGAAGAGCTTGCACACCACCGTGGCGACGCCATCGAAATGGCCGGGACGACTCGCCCCGCATAGCATTTCAGAAATGCCGGGGAGGTGGATCAGGCTGAGCTGCTCCTGGGGGCGGCGATAGACCTCCGCCACCGACGGGCTGAAGAGCAGATCCGCCCCCGCCCCTTTGAGCGCCTGGGCGTCCTCTTCCAGGGTGCGCGGGTAGGCGCCGAAATCCTCCCCCTCGCCGAACTGGGTGGGGTTGACGAAGATCGAGACCACCACCCGATCGCCGATCTCCCGCGCCCGTCGCACCAGTTGCAGATGCCCGGCGTGCAGATTGCCCATGGTCGGTACCAGCGCGATACGCTCATCGCGCAATCGCCACTCGCCAAGAGTCCGGCGCAGCGCCGGAATCGTCTCCACCCGAACCATCGTGCGACTCATTGGAAACTGCGCTCCGCATCGGGAAAGGCCCCGGACTTGACCGCCGCCGAGTAGCTCGCCACCGCCTCTTCGATGGAGGCCGCCTCGGCGAGGAAGTTGCGGGAGAAGCTGGGCAGCTTGCCGCGGGTGATGCCGAGCATGTCGTACAGCACCTGCACCTGGCCGTCGCAGCCATTGCCCGCGCCGATGCCGATCACCGGGATGCGCAGCGAGGCGGAGATCTCCCCCGCCAGCGCCGCCGGCACGCACTCCAGCACCAGCATCTGCGCCCCCGCCTTTTGCAGGGCCAGGGCATCGTCGCGAATCGCCGCCGCCCCCGCCGCATCCCGCCCCTGCACCTTGTAACCGCCGGTCTTGTGGACCGACTGGGGTAGCAGACCGAGGTGGGCGCACACCGGGATGCCATGGTCGGTAAGGCGGGCGACGGTATCGAGCTGGGTACTGCCCCCCTCCAGCTTCACCATGTGCGCGCCGCCCTCTTTCAGGATACGCCCGGCGGTCGCCATCGCCAGCTCCGGGGTACTGTAGGACATGAACGGCATGTCGGTGATCAGCAGCGCGCGCTGACGACCGCGGGCGACGCACTGGGTGTGGTAGATCATCTGATCCAACTCCACCGGCAGGGTGCTCTCCAGCCCCTGAAAGACCATCCCCAGGGAGTCCCCCACCAACATCGCCTCGACCCCGTTCTCCTCCAGAATCGTCGCGAAGGAGGCATCGTAACAGGTCGACATGACGATCTTCTCGCCCGCCTCTTTCATCTTTTGCAGGGTGGTTACGGTGATTCTTTTCATGCTCTTATCCGGTTTGTTTTTGGACAGGATTAACGGGATTTACAGGATTATTTTCTGGTCACACCGCTCCTGCGGTGTGACCGATCAAGCGTAACACCGCCGGAGCGGTGTTACGAGATGAGAGATGAGTGTCTACAGACTACGACCTCCTCGCACATCCTTCAAACAGCAATCCTGTAAATCCCGTGAATCCTGTCCAAAAAACGCACCCCTCCAGCCTCAAGCCTCAAGCCTCCCCCCCACCCAACCGCCGAACGCCAGCCAAATCAACCCGCTCCAGACAATCCCCCAACCGCCCAACTCCCGGAATCCGCCACTCCTCCCCCATCAGCTCCGCCAGCGGCAGCAGCACAAAGGCGCGTTCCGTCAGACCCGGATGGGGGATCTTGAGACGGGGGGTGTCGATACGCCTTTCGCCAAAGAGTAGCAGATCCAGATCGAGGGTGCGGGGTCCCCAGTGCTGACGACGGATGCGACCGTGGCGGTTTTCCAGGATTTGCAGGGCGTCGAGGAGAATCTCCGGGGGCAGGCGGCACTCCATCTCGGCCACGGCGTTGATGTAGTCGGGCTGGTCCGGCGGCCCCATCGGCAGGGAGGCGTAGAGGGAGGAGGCGCGCAGGGCGGCGCAGCCCTCCAGCTGCTCCAGCTCCACCAAGGCATCGAGGATCTGGCGGCGGGGGTCGTCGAGATTGGCCCCCAGGCCGATATGAACGATGACGCTGTCATCCATCCTGGGTCTTCGGCTTGCGCCGGCGGCGGCGCGGGCGACGGCTTCGGCCCCCGCCGTCGTCGCGGCGGCCTTGGGTCATCTGCTCCTGGTCGCCCCCCTGGTTGCCCTGGAAGCGGGTCCACCACTCGGCCAGTTCGCTATCCGCCTCGCCGGATTCGGCGCGCAGCAGCAGAAAGTCGTAGGCGGCGCGAAAGCGGGGGTGGGTGAGCAACTGCTGGGGGCGCTTGCCGTTGCGCTGTTCGAAACGGGGTTGCAGGTTCCACATCTCGCGCATGGGGATGGAGAAGCGCTTGGGGATGGTGATGTGCTTGACCTGATTGGCGAGCACGTCGGAGCCGGCCTGCTGAATCGCCGGAATCGGATGCTCGCCGTCGGCGATCAGCTCCTCCCAGCGCAACCGGGTGGGCTCCCACAGCAGCGCGGCATAGAGAAAGAACGGGGTGACCGGCTTGTCCTCGGACAGCCGCTTGTCGGTGTTGCCCATGGCGCGCAGCACGAAGGTGATGGGGAAGTCGTGTTCCTCGTGGGCCAGCGCCTCCTCGGTCTCCGGAAAGAGGTGGCGAAAGAGGTCGTAGTGACGCACCTTTTCGAAGGTCTCCACCGCCGCGCCGCCCATGAACAGCTTGAGCACCTCGTCGAAGAGTCGCGCCGCCGGCACCTCGCGCAGCAGGTGGCCGAGTTCGAAGATGTGCCTTTCGCAGGTCTCGTCGATGACGAAACCGAGCTTGGCGGCGAAACGCACCGCCCGCAACATGCGCACCGGATCTTCGCGGAAGCGCACCTCCGGATCACCCAGCAGCCGCAGCCGCCCCGCCTCCAGGTCGCGCACGCCGTCGGCGTAGTCGATCACCGAGAAGTCGGCGATGTTGTAGTAGAGGGCGTTGACGGTGAAGTCGCGACGGGCGGCGTCCTCCTCGATGGCGCCGTAGACGTTGTCCCGCACCAGCATGCCGTTGCCGTTCTCCCGGGTCGCCTGCTCCTCGCCGTCGCCGAGACCGCGGAAGGTGGCCACTTCGATGATGTCGCGCCCGAAGTGGACGTGGGCGAGGCGAAAGCGCCGCCCGATCAGGCGGCAGTTGCGAAACACCCGCCGCACCTCTTCCGGGGTGGCGTCGGTGGCGATATCGAAATCCTTGGGCTCCCTTCCCAGCAGCAGATCCCGCACCCCGCCGCCCACCAGGTGCGCCTGATAGCCGTTATCCTTGAGGCGGTAGAGCACCTTGAGGGCGTTTTCGCTGATGTTGGCCCGCGAAATCTGATGTTCGGAACGCGGGATAATCCTCGGTTCATCCGCGGTAACGACGATCTTTGACCGGCTACCGCCGGTAAAATAGTTCTTGACTTTTTTCCACATGTATATTCGATTCCATTTTTCTCTCTTCGCGGCGGATCTCCGCTTGCGACGCGACGAAGCATGCGTATAATACAACGTCCCTCGCCAAGATGCTCCCTTCGTCTAGCGGTTAGGACGCCGGCCTCTCACGTCGGTAACAGGGGTTCAATTCCCCTAGGGAGCGCCACTTTCCCGTTTGCCTTGCCTTTTCCGGCCCAAACCTCCATCTCCTTTCGCACCGAATTCAACGCCCTCGGGCGTTTTCCCGGGAGGAGATCATGGTCGAACCAATACGTGTTTTGCAACAGGCCGCGGCGGCCGCGGACAGTCTTTCCGACGCCGAGACGGTGCACAAGGTGATGGACGAGGTGGAGTTCGTCTTCGAATACCTCTCCCCCGAGCATCAGAACCTGGCCGAGCAGGTGCTGGAGCAGTTGCGGCAGCGGCTGGCGAGCCTTGAGTCGGCGCAGGGTTAGGGTCATGGAGAGCTACTCCCTGCGTCGCCTGCAACCCTACATGGGTGTCACCCTGGTGGTCCAGGGCGAGGGCGCGGCGGCGATCACTCTCAACGGCACGGTGTGGCAGATCGAGCTGCGGATCGATGGCATGCGCCGCGGCTGGAGCATCCTCGACCGCTCCGCGACCGCCACCGCCGTCCCCTTCGCCTTCTGGTCCCCCGATGAGGGGATGCTGCGCCGCCTGCCCCTGCCGCCGATGATGCAGCTCGACGAGGGCGGTCTGAAACACCAGGCCGAGACATTCATCGCCAGACTCGCGCAACGGTTCGACGAACTGCGCTACCCCCAGGCCGACCACCATGAACTATGGCTGCTGGATGACGAGACGCAACGCCCGCTGGCCCTGCTCGCCAGCGCCGAAACCCCGCCCCAGCGAACCGCCGGCTACCCGCTGCAATGGCAATGCTACCCTTTCGACAAGGAACCCGCCATCGAAGAACCGGATAGCGCCTGGCTGGCGCGGCGGCGAGACGCCGCCGAGGCCCTGGAGAAACAGCTGGCGATGCGCGCCTGGCGCGGCCTGCGACGCTGGTTTCAGCGGGACGAACAGGGGAACGGCATCAGCGATGGCGAGCGTCTCGACGCCACCCACTTTCCCCAAAGCGGCCTGCGCGAACACTGGCCCGAGCCGGAGCAGCAGACCCGGGTCGACGGCTATCTGCGCAAACTCGCCCCGCGCCTGCTCGCCCTGCCCCGCCTCGATGACGCCACGCGCCGGCGCTACGAGGCGGCTGCGTGGGACCATCCATTACTGGTACACTACCTCCACCCGACCTGGCCCAAGGTGCTGGACCGCCCGGGCTTCGACGCGACCCGGGTCAAGGCGCGACTGATGTTCGTGAATGCGCCCGCCATCGACAAACAAAAGCCCGCCTGATACCCATTCGCGAAAGAGGTGAATGGGCCTGGAGAGCGGTTCGTCTTGACCTGAGGCCTCGCACGCGGTATTTATAAATATAAAATATTGATAAGAAAAATCCATTCGAGCCACCATCAGCGCCGCGGAAAGGATAGGATGTCCCAATATCGCACAGTCAAGGGTATTATTCCTTCCATGGCCCTTAACCAGAAAGGGGCGCGACCAAGGCCGTCCCGGGAAGCAGATCCATGTCGCTCAAACACCCGATTATCGCCGTCACCGGGGCCTCCGGGTCCGGCACCACCACCATCCGCCACGCCTTCGAGCACATCTTTCGCCGCGAAAGGATAAGCGCCGCCTTCGTCGAGGGGGACAGCTTTCGCCGCTACAACCGCCAGGAGATGCTGGATGCCTACCAGCGCTCCCTCGGTCGCGGCGAGCCGATCAACCACTTCGGCCCCTGCGCCAATCTGTTCGATCGCCTGGAGGGGCTGTTCCGGGAGTACTCCCACACCGGCAACGGGCTGGTGCGACGCTACATTCGCAACGCCGAAGAGGCGGAGCGGGAGGGGCTCCCCTCCGGCACCTTCACCCCCTGGCGGGAGGTGCCGGAGGGTACCGACCTGCTCTTCTACAAGGGGCTGCATGGCGGCGCCATCGAGAGCACCTGGTCCCACCGCCGCATGAGCGCCTCCCACAACCCCATCGCCATTCGCAAGCGTCAGCAGATGGAGAGCGTCGATCATCCGGGGGTGGATATCGCCCAGTGGGTGGATCTGCTGATCGGCGTGGTACCGGTGGTCAACCTGGAGTGGATTCAGAAGATCCACCGCGACTGCAAGGTCAAGGGCTGTTCCAAGGAGGCGGTGATCGACACCATCCTGCGCTACATGCCCGATTACGTGCGCTATATCTCGCCCCAGTTCTCCCTCACCGACATCAACTTTCAGCGCATCCCGCTGGTGGACACCGCCAACCCCTTCGAGGAGGACCGGGATGTGCCGAGCGCCCATGAGAGCATGCTGGTGATCCGTTTCCGGGAGCCCAAGCGTTACGACTTCCCCCATTTCATCAAGATGTTCGAGAACTCCTTCATGTCGCGCCGCAATACCATTGTCATCCCCGGCGGCGAATTGCAGATCGCCCTGGAGGTAATCTGCGGGCCGCTGGTCAAGGAGCTGGTGGAGCGCCGTCGCGAGGGGGATGCCTATTGCCACAAGGCCCGTCCTTGAGATACAACTCGCAAAAACGGGTCGTGGAGTTTTTTCTCTGCCACTAGCAAGGTAGCATGGGCCATGGGCCGTACCCTCCCCGCTGCGCGGGAGGTCGCGAAAGGAACTGTCAGGGAAAACCGAGGTATCACCCATGAGCCTGCTCGGTTCAGTCAAAGGCGATTCTAAATCGGCGATCTGGCTCGCCGTCGGCTGGACCCTTTTGCTCGCCGTTTCGCTGCTGATCAATCTCCACTCCACCCGTCAAAGCGCCCTGCAAGCCGCCCAGGTCACCGCCCGCGCCAGCATCGAGAAAGACATCATCTACCGCCTGTGGAACGCCCGTCACGGCGGCGTCTACGTGCCGGTATCCGAGATCGGCCAGCCCAACCCCTATCTCGAAGTGCATGACCGGGATCTCACCACCGATCGCGGCATGCAACTGACCATGCTCAACCCCGCCTACATGACCCGCCAGGTCTTCGAACTGGCCGAGGACCGCATCGGCCTCCAGTCCCACATCACCAGCCTCGACCCGCTAAACCCCATCAACGCCCCGGACGCGTGGGAAAAGAACGCCCTCAGCCGCTTCGACGCCGGCGAAAAGGAGGTGGCGAGCCTCTACCAGGATGGCCGCTACTACCGCCTGATGCAGCCGCTGATGGTAGAGCAGGCGTGCATGAAGTGCCACGCCGAGCAGGGCTACCAGGTCGGCGAGGTACGCGGCGGTATCAGCGTCAAGGTACCCATGTCCGCCTACGATCAGGCGGCGTTGCGCCAGATGAGCAACAACCTGATCGGCCACGGCGTCATCTGGCTGCTGGGCCTGATCGGCATCCGCACCGGCACCCGCCACGCCAAGAACCGCCAGGAGGCGCTGGTGGCGGCGGAGGCGAGCCGGCGGGAGAAGGCCGCCCTGCAACTGGTGATGGACGGCGTCGCCGAATCGATCCTGCTGATCGACGAAAATTTTCGCATTCGCATGGCCAACCCCGCCGCCCGGGAATTCCACCAGAAACCGGATTTGGAAGATTGTTGCTGTCACCAGATCATCCACCACAACCCCGAACCCTGCCCCCACACCCCGCTGGAGCCCTGCCCCCTGATCCAGGCCCGGGACGAGGGCAAGCCGGTAGTGGTAACCCACGAACACACCCGCGGCGATGGCGTAACCCGCATCGTCGAACTGCTGGCGACGCCGCTGTGGGGCGACAAGGGCGAATTCAAGGGGGTCATCAAGGTCTCCCGGGACGTCACCCAGCGCGTGCATGCGGAGCGCAACCTGCGCCACCTCGCCCACCACGACCCCTTGACCCAATTGCCCAACCGGCTGCGTTTCGAGGACTCGCTGCAAAACCTGCTCGACGAAAAGGACGGCGTCGGCGGCCTGACCGTGCTCTTCATCGACCTCGACCGCTTCAAGAACATCAACGACACCCTCGGCCACCACATCGGCGACGAGGTGTTGCGCATCGTCGCCAAACGCCTGCGACAGGCGGTGGGCGACGAACACTACCTGGCCCGCTTCGGCGGCGACGAGTTCACCGTGCTGCTGATCGGCGCGCTGACGCGCAGCGAGATCATCACCATCGCCCATCGCATCCTCGACACCCTGGAACATACCATGGAGGTGGAGGGATACGAGTTCTTCATCAACGCCAGCATCGGCATCGCCGCCTACCCCCACGACGGCCGCACCATCACCCACCTGATGAAGAGCGCCGACAGCGCCCTCTATCGCGCCAAGAGCATGGGTCGCGGCACCTACCGCTTCTATGATCGAGAGGGCGACGGCCAGGCCCTTCAACGCCTGCAACTGGAATCGGTGCTGCGCACCGCGGTGCGGGAAGAGGCGCTGCGGGTGGTCTATCAACCCCAGGTCAGCGCCGGCGACGGGCGCCTCATCGCCGTCGAGGCGCTATGTCGCTGGCGACACCCCGAACTCGGCGAGATCTCCCCCGCCCAGTTCATTCCCATCGCCGAAGAGACCGGCCTGATCGTCGAGCTGGGACGGCTGGTGATGGACAGCGCCTGCCGTCAGGCCAAGCGCTGGCAGCGCCAGGGTCACGCGATCCGGGTCGCGGTCAATGTCTCGGCGCGCCAGTTTCTGCGCATCGACCTGCGTCATGAAGTAGAGCAGATTCTCACCGCCAACGGCCTCCCGCCAAGGCTGCTGGAGCTGGAGATCACCGAAAGCGCCATCATGCAGGACATGCAGGCCGCCGCCAAGGTACTCGCGGAGCTGCGCGAACTCGGCGTCTCCGTCTCCATCGACGACTTCGGCACCGGCCACTCCTCCCTCGCCTACCTCAAGCACCTCCCCATCGACGCCCTCAAGATCGACCGCTCCTTCGTCCGCGAGATCCCCGACCACCGCGCCGACAAGGCGGTGGTCAAGACCATCATCAGCCTCGCCCGCAACCTCGGCATGGCGGTCATCGCCGAGGGCGTCGAGACCGAAGAGCAGAAACGGTACCTCGCCGACCACGGCTGCAACCTGCTCCAGGGCTACCTGTTTGACCGCCCGATCAGCGCCGAAGAGATCGAAAAACGCTGGCTGACGGAACCCAGGAGCGCCAGTCCTTGAAGGACTGGCGCTCCTCCGCCCCCCGGCTTATGGGAGCGGATTGCATGCACGGCGACAAGACCTCGCCCCACCCCGAACAGGGCAGCGACCTCCCCGCGAAATGCGTGCTACCATCCAAGCCGCTGCCGCCATGGAGCTTGCGAAGGCACGGCCAGCGTACCACATCAACCATAAAACTTTTCCGAAATGGCTGATCATCACAAACCTCTTTTCCATCGAAAGCTGCTCGACGAGGCCCAAAAACCCTATTTGAGCCAAGCCGAGATCGGCGAGCCGGACGCGAATCACCGCGCCATCGCCGCCAAGTGGGCCGCCGCGGCCCACTCCCTGTTGGAGCTCGGGGTGAAGGAGAAGCCCCTGCAAGGCGACCTCTTCACCAGCCTGTTCGATCAGCTGTTGGGCTACCGCCAGGTGGCCGGTTCCGCCGGCGAATACCACCTCAAGCCCGAGACCGCCTCCCGCGAGGTCAAGGGCGCGCGCACCCCGGACGCCGCCCTCGGCTTCTACGGTGGCGCGTACGAGCGCACCCTGGCGGTGGTCGAGCTCAAGGCCCCCGGCGCGGACCTCGACAGCCGCCAGGCCGGCTACGGCAACATCACCCCGGTGGAACAGGCCTTCAACTACGCCGCCAAGCACGACGGCTGCCGCTGGGTGCTGCTCTGCAACTTCGTCACCCTGCGTCTCTACCGCACCGCCCGCGGCCAGGGCTACTGCCATGAATTCCGCCTCGCCGATCTCGCCGACGAAGCCAAGCTGCGGGAGTTTTCCTTCCTGCTCGGGCGCGAGACCCTGCTCGGCGATGGCCGCCACGAGAGCCCGGTGGAACGTCTCGCCGGCGACACCCATGTCGCCGAAGAGCGCATCACCAAGGCCTTCTACCTCCACTACCGGGGCGTGCGCGGCGGCCTCTTCCAGCACCTGATCGCGCGCAACCCCGCCGCCGCCGACGACCCGGAGCGGATCGCCGCCCACGAAGAGCACCTGCTCGAACAGGCCCAGAAGATCCTCGACCGGGTGCTCTTCATCGCCTTCTGCGAAGACACCGGCCTGCTCCCCGCCCAGGTGCTGCGCCAGGTCCTCACCGTCGCCCACGGCGGCTTCGTCCAGGTCACCCGCTGGCAACAGTTCATCGGCCTCTGCAACGCGGTGGACCAGGGCCAGCCGGCGCTCAGGATCAACGCCTACAACGGCGGCCTGTTCGCCAAGGATCCCGCCCTCGACGCCCTCCAGGTCGACGACCAGGCCCTGACCCCGGTGCTGGAGCTGGCCGACTACGACTTCGCCACCGACCTCAACGTCAACATCCTCGGCCACATCTTCGAGCAGTCCATCGCCGACCTGGAGAACCTCCGCGCCGAGATCCGCGGCGAGGCGGTAGAGCGCGCCCAATCCAAACGCAAGAAGGACGGCGTCTTCTACACCCCCGAACGGATCACCCGCTTGATGGTCTCGCGCACCATCGGCGGCTGGCTGCAAGAGTGCTTCGAGCGCCTCGAAGCCGAGGCCAAGGCCGCCGGCGGCCTGCGCAGCACCGCCGCCAAACTGAAACTCTGGCGGGCCTACCGCGAAGCCCTGGCCGAGATCAAGGTCGTCGACCCCGCCTGCGGTTCCGGCGCCTTCCTGGTCGCCGCCTTCGACTTCCTCCACGCCGAATACGCCCGGGTCAATCGCCGCCTCGCCGAGATCGCCGGCCAGCCCCAGCAGATGGACCTGTTCGACCTCGACCGCCAGATCCTGCAACAGAACCTCTTCGGCGTCGACCTCAACCCCGAATCGGTGGAGATCACCAAGCTCAGCCTCTGGCTCAAGACCGCCCGCCCCGACCGCCCGCTGAACAACCTCGACGCCAACATCCGCTGCGGCAACTCCCTGCTCGACCCGCCACAGAGCCCCTCTCTCCCCGGGGAAAGGAGTTGGGGTGAGGAGAATAGTAGCCCCTCTCCCCGCGGGAGAGGGGTTGGGGTGAGGGCCGATAGCGACGAACAAGGCCCATCTCAGGCAACCACCGAAACCCCCGAAGCCCTCACCCTAAATCCCTCTCCCTCGGGGAGAGGGACTTTCAACTGGCAAACCGCCTTCCCCCAGGTCTTCGCCCGCGGCGGCTTCGACTGCGTCATCGGCAACCCGCCCTATGTCCGCCAGGAGAGCCTCGCCCCCTTCAAGCCCTGGCTGCAACAACACTACGCCGCCTACCACGGCATGGGCGACCTCTACCTCTACTTCTACGAACTCGCCCTGCGCCTGCTCGCCCCCGCCGGCAAGGCCGCCTACATCGTCACCAACAAATGGCTGCGCGCCGGCTACGGCGAACCTTTGCGCCGACTCTTCAGCGAACAGGCCCGCTTCGAAGAGATCATCGACTTCGGCCACGCCCCCATCTTCGAAGACGCCGACACCTTCCCCTGTATCGTCGTCTACGGCCGCGCATCCGGAAGAAACACTCCCTCCCCCCTCGGGGGAGGGCCGGGGAGG
>JAABSM010000031.1 GCA_011390365.1 Gammaproteobacteria bacterium | reverse complement strand
TCTCGCAACGCCGTTGCGCCGAGCGGATGATCAGGTCGGCGCAGTCGACCAGATTACGCAGTTCGAGCAGGTCGTTGCTGACCCGGAAGTTGCTGTAGTACTCCCGAATCTCCTGCCGCAGCAGCCCCACCCGCCGTTGCGCCCGCTCCAGGCGCTTGTTGGTGCGCACGATGCCCACATAGTCCCACATGAAGCGCCGCAACTCCTCCCAGTTGTGGGAGACCACCACCTCTTCGTCGGAGTCGGTGACCCGGCTCTCGTCCCATAGCGGGGTATCACTCGGCCCATCAATTCGATCGATATTCCCCAGGATATCCTTGGCGGCGGTCTGACTGAAAACGAGGCACTCCAGCAGCGAGTTGCTGGCCATGCGGTTGGCCCCGTGCAGACCGGTGTAGGCCGCCTCGCCGATGGCGTAGAGGCCGGGGATGTCGGTACGGGCGCGATGGTCGGTCATCAGGCCGCCGCAGGTGTAGTGGGCGGCGGGCACCACCGGGATGGGCTCGCGGGTGATGTCGAAGCCGTACTCCAGGCATTTTTCATAAATCGTCGGAAAGTGCTCGCGAATGAACTCGGCGGGTTTGTGGCTGATATCGAGAAAAACCGAGTCGGCGCCGATGCGCTTCATCTCGTGGTCGATGGCGCGCGCCACCACGTCACGCGGGGCGAGCTCCGCCCGTTTGTCGAATGCGGGCATGAAGCGGGTCCCGTCCGGCAACAACAGATGCCCCCCCTCCCCTCGCATCGCTTCCGTGATCAGGAACGACTTGGCCTGGGGATGATACAAACAGGTCGGGTGGAACTGAATGAACTCCATATTCGCCACCCGACAACCGGCGCGCCAGCCCATGGCGATGCCGTCGCCGGTGGCCACATCGGGATTGCTGGTATAGAGGTAGACCTTGCCCGCCCCGCCGGTGGCGATCACCGTAAAACGGGCGGCGAAGCTGTGCACCCGGCCATCGTCGCAGTCCAGGATATAGGCGCCGCGGCAGCGATTGCCGCTACGATTCAGCTTGCGATCGGTGATCAGATCGATGGCGTTATGGTGCTCGAAGACCTCGATATTGGCCCGCGCCCGCGCCTGTTCGACCAGGGTCGTCTCCAGCTGGCGACCGGTGGCGTCGGCGGCGTGAATCACCCGCCGGTGGGAGTGGCCGCCCTCTCGGGTCAGATGGTACTCGCCGGCATGATCTTCGAAGGGTGTGAACTGCATGCCATGGTTGAGCAACCAGTGGATGTTTTCGGGGCCATTCTCGACCACCAGGCGCACCGTCTCCTCATCGCACAGCCCCCCCCCGGCGACCAGAGTGTCGGCAATATGGGACTCGTAGCTATCCCGCTCATGCAACACCGCGGAGATCCCCCCCTGGGCGTAATAGGTGTTGGACTCGGTCAGTTCCGTCTTGGCGATCACGGCGACCCGAAGGGACTCCGGCAAGCGCAGGGCGAGGCTGAGGCCCGCCGCGCCGCTGCCGATGATCAACACGTCATGCTGGTGAATTCGGGACATTGCTTGCTCAAAGACTCCTGTGGTTCGCTCGGTCCGCGACCGATGCCAGACAGGATTATAAGTACGTGGTCGACAAAATCCCATACCTCCCTGTTTTGGATCTTTCGCAAGGCAGGATAAAAGGTCGAAAAATGACGTTGCAGTCGCTAGAATAGGCGCCGGTGAACACCGCCCCGCAGCGCGCAAGAGCCGATTCGGAAGACCTCCTCGCTGGGGCACGGCGGTTGCGGACGTGATGCGCCTCAGTTCGCGGGAATGCCAACATCCGTCGTTCCCACGCGGCCAGGACAACTATGGCGGATAATACGCGCCATCGGTGCTCCAGAACAACAAGACCATCACCACCATCGACCTTGACACAACCCATGAAACCAACACCATGAACCGAAAAGGAATCATCCTCGCCGGGGGATCCGGCACCCGCCTGCACCCATTGACCCTGTCAGTCAGCAAGCAGCTGATGCCGGTCTACGACAAGCCGATGATCTACTACCCGCTATCGGTACTCATGCTCGCGGGAATCCGGGAGATCCTGATCATCACCACCCCCCAGGACCAGACCGCCTTTCGCAATCTGCTGGGTGACGGCACGGAGTGGGGGCTCGACCTGCAATACGCGATGCAGCCCGAGCCGGAGGGACTGGCCCAGGCCTTCCTGATCGGCGAATCGTTTTGCGGCGACAGCAACGTCACCCTGGTACTCGGCGACAACATCTTCTACGGCCATGGGCTGGAAGGGCGACTACGCAACGCCGCCGCTCGTGATCAGGGGGCCACCGTCTTCGGCTATTACGTCTCCGACCCGGAGCGCTACGGCGTGGTCTCCTTCGACAAGTCCGGCAAGGCCCTGGAGCTGGAGGAGAAGCCCCCTGAGCCGAAGAGCAACTATGCGGTCACCGGCCTCTATTTCTATGACAACCAGGTGGTGGAGATCGCCAAGGGCATCAAACCCTCGCCCCGCGGCGAGCTGGAGATCACCGACCTCAACCGGGTATACCTGGAACGGAGGCAGCTGAACGTGGAGCTGATGGGGCGGGGCTATGCCTGGCTCGATACCGGCACCCACGCCTCCCTGCTCGCCGCCTCCAACTTCATCCAGGTGATCGAACAGCGCCAGGGGCTCAAGATCGCCTGCCCGGAGGAGATCGCCTATCGCATGGGCTTCATCGGCGATGAACAACTGGAACGCCTGGCGACACCGCTCAAGAAGAGCGGTTACGGCCAGTACCTGCTCAACCTGCTCAAACACGGCATTGTCTGAATGAACATCATCCACACCCCCCTGCCCGGCGTAGTGGTCTTCGAACCCAAGAAATTCGGCGACCACCGCGGTTTTTTCATCGAGACCTATCGCGAGGAGACCATGAAAGAGGCGGGCATCGCGGCCCGCTTCGTCCAGGACAACCACTCCCGCTCCCGCAAGGGCGTGCTACGCGGCCTCCACTACCAACTGGTACAGCCCCAGGGCAAGCTGATCCGCGTCGCCAGCGGCAGCGTCTTCGACGTCGCCGTCGACGTGCGTAAAGGCTCCCCCCGCTTCGGCGAGTGGTACGGCTGCATCCTCGACGAGGAGGGCATGCGCATGATGTACGTCCCCCCCGGCTTCGCCCACGGCTTCGCGGTGCTATCGGAGAGCGCCGACTTCATCTACAAGTGCACCGACTACTACCATCCCCAATCGGAACAGGGCATCCGCTGGAACGACCCGGCGATCGGCATCGACTGGCCCATTGATGACGTGAGTCTCTCGGACAAGGACGCCGCCAACCCGCCGCTGGCCGATCAGACCAAGCTACCGGAGTACCCGACCCCATGAAGATTCTGGTTACCGGCGCGCTTGGGCAGGTGGGGCATGAGCTGATCCGTCAGGGGACGGATTTGAATTTGACGATGATCGCCACCGACCGGCAGGAGCTGGACATCACCGACGGCGATGCGGTCGCCGCGATGATGAACGAGCAGCACCCCGATTGCGTCATCAACGCCGCCGCCTACACCGCGGTAGACAAGGCGGAAGAGGAACAGACCCTGGCCTACGCCATCAACCGCGACGGCCCGGCCAACCTGGCCCAGGCATGCGCCAAGCTTGGAATCCCGCTGCTGCACATCTCCACCGACTACCTCTTCGACGGCGCGAAACCCGACCCCTACCGCGAACAGGACGAACCCAACCCGGTCAGCATCTACGGCAAGAGCAAGCTGGCCGGGGATGAGAAGGTGGCGCAACACTGCCCCCAGCACCTCGCCCTGCGCGTCGCCTGGGTCTTCGGCGCCCACGGCCACAACTTCGCCCGCACCATGTTGCGCCTCGCCGGTGAACGGGATGAGCTAAGGGTGGTGGCGGACCAGCATGGCGCCCCCACTTGGGCCGGCGATATCGCCGCGACCCTGTTGAACATCGCCCTGCGTCATCACAAGGGCGAGACGATCCCCTGGGGGACCTATCACTACATCGGCCAGCCCGCCACCACCTGGCACGGCTTCGCCAGCGCGGTATGTGAAAAGGCGCTGGAGCTGGGCATGATCGGACGCATGCCCCAGGTCACCGCCATCACCACCGCCGATTTCCCCACCCCCGCGCCGCGCCCCGCCAATTCGGTGCTCGCCTGCGACAAGATCACCCAACACCTCGCCATCCCCCAACCCGACTGGCGGATCGGCCTGCAAAAAGTTATGGAAGAGTGGAAACAAGCATGAGTCACAACCCCCATCACCTGCTGGTCACCGGCGCCGCCGGCTTCATCGGCGCCAACTTCGTCCACTACTGGCTCGATCGTTACCCGATGACCCGGGTCATCGCCCTCGACGCCCTCACCTATGCCGGCAATCGCGCCAACCTGACGGCCCTCGACGACCACCCGGGGTTCCAGTTCGTGCATGGCGACATCCTCGATAGCGACCTCATCGAACGCCTGCTGCGAGAGGAACGGATCGACACCCTCGTCCACTTCGCCGCCGAATCCCATGTCGACCGCTCCATCCACGGCCCAGACGCCTTTCTCAAGACCAACATCGAGGGCACCCACTCCCTGCTCAAGGCCGCCAAAAAGGTCTGGCTCGACGACCAAGGCGTGGAAGATCATCGTTTTCACCACGTCTCCACCGACGAGGTCTACGGTACCCTCGCCGCCGCGGACCCGCCCTTCAGCGAGAGCAACCAGTACCTGCCCAACTCCCCCTACGCGGCGAGCAAGGCCTCGTCGGACCACATCGTGCGCAGCTACCACCACACCTATGGCCTCAACACCACCATCAGCAACTGCTCCAACAACTACGGCCCCTACCAGTTCCCGGAGAAGCTGATCCCGCTGATCATCGCCCACTGCCTCGACGGCAAATCCCTGCCCATCTATGGCGACGGCAAGCAGATTCGCGACTGGCTATACGTCGACGATCACAATCGGGGTATCGATTTGATCCTGCACAACGGGCGCATCGACAATACCTACAACATCGGCGGCAACAACGAGTGGACCAACATCGACATCGTCACCCTCATCTGCGAGCTGATGGATGAACATCACCCCGCCGGCGCGCCCCACCGGCAGCTGATCAGCTACGTCCGCGATCGCCCCGGCCACGACCGCCGTTACGCCATCAACGCCGGCAAGATCACCAATGAGTTGGGCTACGCCCCGGCGGAGACCTTCGAAACCGGCATCCGCAAGACGGTGCAGTGGTATCTCGACAACGAACCCTGGTGGCGCGCGATCATGGACGGCAGTTATCGAGAGTGGATCGAGAAGAACTACGCCTGAATCAAGCCCCTGGCTGGGTCGTCGAGCCGAGCTCGGCCAACCCGCCGATAGATGCCGGGCGCGGCTACTCCTGCCCCCTTTACCCGCCCCTTTGTCCTCGGTCACCTTGAAGGCGTGGCTCTTGAGGTCCGCGTGCGGGTGCGGGGTCGCCGCGGCGTCGGGGTGACGCCACACCCGTCTCAGAGCTCACCGGTCGCCCCCGCGGTCATCACCGCAAGCATCGCCTGATTGACACGTATCGCGATCGCCTGAAGGTCAGCCGGCAACGAAATGCTATTGATCAGCATATCGAGATTGAGCATGTAGAGCCACGCCCTCCCCTCGCTATCTTCAACCAGCGAGATGCGGCAGGGCATATAGACCGAATAGAGGGGGTTGATCCTCGCCATCTTCACTGCGTCTTCCGGAGCGCAAAACTGGAATACCTCCAGATGTGGCGACTCGATACCCCGCGCACGCACCTCTTCATGAAGCGGCTGACGACCAACCAGCTTCAGATTCAGCTCCGCCGCCTTGGAGACCATCACCCTCCCCGCCTCCTCCACGCCAACCCCGTCCACCAGGCTCATTCGGATCACCGACTGGGAGATTTCACTCATCCCCACCTCGGGGGCGTCGCTCGCCCAAAGTGTACCGCTGACCAGGCAGAGAGCCGCCAGCGTCGCAATCAATCGTTTCATCACCTTCCCCCTTGTCATTTCATATCTTGCGGAAATTCACTCGACCACAGCACCACAAGGGCCACCGAGAACCTTCAATAAAACATTGTAAAGGCAAAATGCCAAACTACGCTTCGTTCTCTACCCCCGGAATGCACATTTCAATTCATTTCAATCGGGCGCAAACAATATTCCTTCAGATGTTATACGAAACTCCCCGGAGAGGCCGGCTACCGCCCGCATATCCTGATTCAGCGGATTAAGCACGATGTTGCCGGCGGGAGTAATGCGAAAGCGACCGCTGATGTTGGTCGCTCCGCCGCCGAAATAGCCACCCGCCGCCAGGCTTCGCGGGGCCTCCAGCACGGCTTGTTGGCCTGCCATGCTCGCTACGCCCTGCATACCCGCCATCTCTCTTGCGAACCTCGTCCCCTTGTCCAGTGACGGATGGACCGGCAAGCTGGTCAGGTAGGCGATGATGTCGGCCAGCTCTTCGTCGGATCTGCCGTCGAAGGTCTCGTCATCCGGATCATCATCGTGGTAGCGCTCCTTGCTCTGGAATTTTTCCATCTGGCTGAAGATATAGCTGCCGTATTGCCCCGCCAGCGGCGGTATCCCCTTGTGGGCCTTGCCCAGCCCGGTCTCTCGGTGACACTCCTTGCAATCGGCGTTGAAGATCTCCCTGCCACGCCGCGGATCGCCTTTGGCATAGGGGGGAACATTCGGCAGATTGAGGTTGCGCAGATTGACCCCGGCCAGGTATTCGGAGATATCCCGAATATCCTCATCGCTCATATCCTTGATCGACGAGACGATCACCATCGGCGCGTAGTTGCGCTTTCCGGAACGATAGAAGCGCAACTCCTTCTCCAGGTAATTGGCGGGCAACCCGGCCAACCGCGGCGACATGGTGCCCGGGGTCCCCTGACCATAGTCACCGTGACACAACGCACAGGTGCGATTGATCCTCTTGCCATTCTCAATTTGCAGCGCCTGACTCAGCCCCGGCAGCATCAACAGCAACAAAACTCCGAACCTTGCAAACATCTCCTGTCCTCCAATCTGTTTTTTATTAACGTGAAACCGCATCTGAAGATCGGGGGCCATAACCGGTCTGTTGTCGATACCCTGCACCCGGACCGACCAAAAGCCCACTAACTCCAGCGACGCCCCGTTATCATCTCAAATATCCCGCGCAAATACACGGACTCGTTAAATCGCACCGCCACCGCGGTACCTGGTTTGTTCCAGGTTCGACCGGTCCGCGGGATACGCTCGACTCGGAGCCCGGCCTCTCACCGCACGGTTGCGCATAGTCCAGGGGCCGCATTCCGAGCGTTGTCGTGGGGACTCCATCGGTCAATATTGGACCACCTATAACAGAGATATTGTTGCGGGAACTGTCCGACAACCAGGGTCGCCGGCGCCCCGTCACCCACCCTTGGCGGCGGCGCGATAGGCCCGCAACACATGCTCCGCTTTCACCGCCTCCAGTCTGGGCCTCGCCTGCTCCCAAATCTTGTCGGCCTGGCGGTGATCGCCGCTGTGGTGCAGGTAGGCGGCCAGGTAACCGCCAATCTCCGCCTGGACCGCGTTCACCAGCGGGTTATGGTAGGCGGAGAATCCGTGAAACGCCTGTTGCAGCTTCTTGACCGCCAAGCGATGATCGCCGCGGCGACCAGCCAGCAAGCCCTGGGCGTAGGATAAGCCATGGGCATAGAGCTCCGAACAGTCGCTGGGGTGGACCTCGGCGAGGAGCTCCGCCGCCTTTTCGACGCAATCATCGTGGCGCAACAGGGACATCGCCAGCTCGACCCGGTGCTCCTGGTTGTCCGGGGCCTCCTCCAGCAGGCGCGCGTGGGTTTCGATCATCTTCCCGTAATCCCGGGCGGCATCATAGACCTGGGCGAGAAAGGCGAGATACTCACCCCGCCCCATCAGGTCACGATGGGCCTCCAGGCGCTCCAGCGCCCGCTCCTTCTCGCCCGCATAGGCGAGCATCTTGGCCTCCTCACCACCGAGCACCGTCTTCCTGATGCCTGGCGCCCCCAGCTTGCGCACCCATTGGAAGTAGCGCAGCGCGCGATCCGCTTGCCCCCAGGAGAGCGCCTCCTGGCTGGCGTTGTAGAGCAACGCCGGCAGCGCGCGATAGAGCGCCCAGCCGAAGGAGAGGAAGGCGAGCACGAATGCGATGTAGTCGCTGGTCCCGAACGGCGCGCCATCAAACACCGCCCAGCCGGCCCAGAGCGCGAACGGCGCCCACAGCATCCCATTACCCAGGATGATCTTGCCGAACGCTCGCGGCATGGTGTCGGATTGCGCCTCGATCAGGCTGGCGGCCATCAACTCCATGTCGATCGCCTCGGGGCGCGCCGGATCGTGATTGGAACTGAGGATCTTGATATCGGAATAACCGAAACGCTGGAGCAGGGCGCGCGCATCCGACACATTGGCCGCGATCACGGAGCTGGAGATCGGCGCATCCTCGCCATCCTTGGCCTGATAGAGAAAACGCCTCAGCCCCTGCCCTGGCTTGAGATCCCCCGTCGGCAGATCCACGCTCGCCAAGTGAACGCGGAGCACGTAGACCTGTGACGGAATCGGCCTGGAGACGGTCGCCAGATGCACATATTGGGCCTTCGCCCCGAGTCGCCGATTGAGGGTGGTAAAGGCCTTGCTCACCGACATCTCCAGCCCTTCGAGCTGCTCCAGAAACTCCTCCGCCAATGCGTCTTCGAAAAAATCCCCCAGATCCTCGAATCCGGTATAGCGACTGATGATCAGCAGCTCATCTTCGATTCGCGACCAGGCGTCATCGTCCAGATTCAACGCGCCCCGGGCATGGTCTCGAATCGCCTGGGTCGCCGCCCCCTCGCAGTTTAGCCGGCATAATTCGATCGCCTCCTCCAGGTCCTCACTCTCCAGAGGATCAAGCCCGGCAAAGGCGATCCACTCCCCCACCAACTGCCGGCAGCCCGGATCCGCCAGACGGATATCCATGCAAGCGGCATGCAGTTGCTCGAAGAACAACACGAACTGGCGGGTCGACAGGTTTCGCGACACCCCCTGTTCGTCCAGCCATGCCGCCCCCTCCGCCGGCGTCAGCTGCCGCTTCGACCGAACCGACAGGGATTTGCCGTCAACCTCGGGAAACACCGGGTTCGGCGTCGCCAGGCATGCCCTCCCGTCGTCAGCAAGCCCGCAGTACTCGACGATGAACCGCTCCCCCAGTAGAGAGAAAACGGCGAACTGCCCGTTCTCCCGATGCGCTACCCAGCGCAGGCCCTCGCCCGTCGCATCCTCGAACTCCGCGAGCGGGGCAAAACCCGCGGCCGCAAGCTCAAGCCTCCAGCCCTGAAACGCCCTTAACTGTCCCTCATCGAACCCCTCCTCCGCGTCATCACCGCGGGCGGCTAGCCGGATACGCCCCTCCACCGGCACCGAATAAGGCCCCAGTCTCGACACCTCCGAGATGATCTCGCGCAGCTTGTGGCGCGCCCAGAACACCGCCACGACGATCAACACCAGTACCGCCAGCGCGATGCCGCCCAGAATCTGCAAGAAAAGCATGGAGTCTTACCCTCTGATCATTCACGGGAGATAGCATAACAGGAACTCGCTCTCCGGGTGGAAAGAGTGGGACAACAATGGAAACGATCCTTGATGAGTTTCGGCTTTCTGAGCAAACCAGCGAGCCGCGTAGGGCGCCGTTAGCCCCGCCCAAGCGACCCACCCGCCGCTACCAACCCATGCGGCTTAACCTCACAACCCGGCGCCTGTCCAAACGTTCCGGTCGGGTGTGCAACACCCGACCGGCTAATTGCGCGCCTAACGCTCCCTGCGCGACTGCATTGCAACCCCTCCGCCGACTCGCTACCGCACTCGCCATGTAGATGTTACCAGGCGCGCGGTTCGAATCCCGGGTCATTGAGCATCTCCGCCACGTCGCCTCGCTGGGTGATCACGAAGAATCCCTTGCGATAGGCGTAACGGGCCACGTCTTCCGGTATCACCATCGCCGCCACCGCGCCGAAGGCCTTCTTGTCGGCATACTCGGGAAACAGGGGTTTGAACTTCTCCATGCGTTCCAGATGAGCGTTCACGTCATCCACGCTCAGCTTGCTCTTGACCTCGATGAGGGCGCAGGCGACGTCGTTTACCACGAACAGGTCGATTTGCGTCGCCAGCCCCAAGTCCGGCTTGCTGGCGCTCACATCGCTGTAGGTCTTGTGGATGGGGATCCCCCGCTCCTGAAACAGCCGCGCCACCGAAGGCTTGATCAAGCCCTCTACGAAGTCCCCCAGGCGACCACCCAGCTCACCGATGCGGCGATCCGTCTCTTTGAAGCGGCGGTCGGTTTCCTTGAATTGCTGGTTGGTCTCTTTGAATTGCTGATTGGTCTCTTCCAAACGCCGATCAAACTCGGTCGCTTGCTCTTTCATCCAGCGCTCCGTCTCCTTGAACCTGAGGTCCGTCTCCTTGAACTTGAGGTCCGTCTCCCTGAACAGCCGCCACACCTCCTCCAGCGTCGGCGCGGGATCGCTATGAGCTGAATCCGCCATGGTACCCTCCCGAAATCACTATACGACCCAAAATTACAGCACGAGCTTCATGTTGTTAAACGATGAAAGGGATGCGTGAGCCCATGGTTCGAGGCGGGATTCACCCCTTCAGGATCATTTTGTTGAAATTCGACCGGCTCTCCCCTACCGAGGAGACGCGTATGGCGGGCAGGTCCTCAACCGGGCATTTGTTCTCGCAGATGCCGCAGCCGATGCAGAGCTGGGGGTCGACGTAGGGTTGCTTGAGGGTGAGGTCGCCGCCATCGCGGCGTTTGATATGGGCCTTCTTGTACCAGATCGCCTTGGGCGAGGTGGGACACACCTCTTCGCAGACGATGCATTCGGTGTGCATGGCGTAGGGCAGGCAGCGGCCATGGTCGTAGAAGGCGGTGCCGAGCTTGATGGGCTTTTCGAAGGGTTCTTCGCCGACCTTCTCCTGCACGCTGATATTGCGGATGGCGCCGGTTGGGCAGACCTCGCCGCACAGGGTGCAGTGGTGTTCGCAGTAGCCGATCCGGCTGATGAGGATCGGCGTCCAGAGCCCTTCCAACCCCGATTCGAGCATCGCCGGTTGCAGGACGTTGGTGGGACAGACCCGCATGCAGGCGGCGCATTTAATGCAACGGGCGAGGAAGTCCTCCTCGGCAAGGGAGCCGGGGGGCCGGATCACCCGGTGGTCGGGGGTGGTGTGGGAGGCGACGGAGCTGCGCAGCATGGGGAAGAGCACCGCCGCGGCGATGCCGGTCTCGACCAGACGACGGCGGTTGATGTCGAGAGGCTGGTGTACCGAGCTACGCTCTCGGGGCAGGCCAAAATGCAAGGCCTGGGTCGGGCATTCGTCGATGCAGTTCATGCACACATGGCATTCGCTGATGCGTAGCTCCTGATGGGGGTCGCAGGCCCCCTGGCAGGCCTTGAGGCACTTGTCGCAGTCGATGCAGAGATCCACGTCGCGCTGGATACGCAGCGGGGCCTTGCGCGAGAGGACGCCGAGCAGCGCCCCCAGCGGGCAGAGGGCGCGGCACCAGAAGCGGGGCAGGAAGCGGTTGGCGAGCAGGATGGCGATGAGGATCAGGGCGATGGCCGCGCCGCCGTAGAAGACCGGCTGGTTGAGATAGACCGGCGCCCCCGCCTGATTGGCGGCGGGCAGTACCGCGGTGGTAAAGGAGCGCACCATCAGCGCGATGGGATCGAGCAGGCCGATCTGCAAGGAGCCGAACAGGGCGAGCACGATCATCGCCGCCAGGATGTAGTACTTGAGGCGATAGATGGGCTTGTAGCGGTTGAGTTCGTAGCGTTCCGAGGGGCGGCGACCGTGAAACAGCCAGCCGAGGAACTGGTTGAGGATGCCCAGCGGACAGATCCAGGAGCAGAAGAAGCGTCCTAAAAATAACGTCGCCACGATCAGCGCCATGGCGATGGCCATCCCCTTGTAGAAGGTGCCGCTGGTGAGGAAGGCGGCGATGGCGGTGAGGGGGTCCAGCTCCAGCAACAACGAGGTCTGGTAGCCCTTCATGCGGCCGAAGTCGGTGACATAGAGCAGCCACAGAAAGAGGCCGAAGAAGAAGATGGCGTAGATGCGGCGGTAGCTGCGTAGGCTGTGGGGGAGCCATTTCATGATCCGCCCCCTCCTCTCGGCTTGCAGACCGCGGATGAGGCGGGAGGGTTTGACCGGGCAACGGGAAGTCGTTGAAGGTTGATGGCGTCCCGTGCGTCAGGCAAAGACGCCAGCCCCCCCCCTCCCTTTTGCAAAGCGCTATCCTGAGCGTGCCGATGGAAGGGCCTGAGGGGGATTTTTTTATCCCGCGCGCCGAGTGTCGCGGTCCTGCGCCTCAGTGAGAGATCTTGTGAAAACCTTGGCACGGAGTTGCCAGAATCAAGACTCATCCCACTTGCCCCTCTTTTACTCGCAGGCTCTTCCAGTCCATCACGCCGAGGCCGCGTTGTTCGCCGAGGGCGAGGAAGGGGACCTGCTCGGGTTTGACGTCGAGATATCGAAGACTATAGGTGTCGATGGCCACTTCGTCGACCCCGGCAATGAGGGTATTCTCGATCGCCACGTCGGCGAGGGAGCCGCCGGTGGGGCCGTTGGACTTGAGCACGCGAGTGGCGTCCATGACGGTGAAGGTGGGGCGTACCGCCTGGGCGAGGTCGGCGATGGAGGTATGGATATCCTGATGGAGTTGATTGCGACGGCCGCCGATGACGCCGTACCAGTTCTTCATCGCCAGGGTACAGCCGCACAGGGAGTGGTGTTTGACGATCGGGATGTTGATCACCTTGTCGACCTGATGATAGTAGCGGGCGACCGGCCAGACCTTGAGCAGCTCGCCGCCCATGTCGGTGTCGATAAAGTCATTACTGCCCGGCAGCTCCACCTCTGCCCCGGCCTGCTGGGCCGCGTCCTGGATGCCGGAGCGAAAGAAGCAGCGTTGCGGGTCGTTGAGGGAGACGTCGGTGACCAGCACCTCGTCCGCCCCCGCCTCGCGACACAGCCGCACCACCGCCGCGACCACTTCGGGGTTGGTGTTGGCGGCCTGCTCGGGCTGGCGGTCCCAGCCGACGTTGGGCTTGATCAGCACCCGGTCGCCCTTGGCGATGAAGCGCTCGATCCCGCCGAGCATCGTCATCGCCTCGCGCACCATAGCGTCGACATCTTCGCCGTGGACCACGGCGAGGTGGGACATCATCTCGGTAAAGGGGACGCGAAAGTCCTTGAGCTTCTCGGCGACCCGTTCGATCCGCCTCACCGGCTCTTCGCTGTAGCCGAGCCAGCCCAGGGCGCCGAATCCGGCGGCGACACCGGCGGTGCGGCCCAGGTCGGCGAGGAACTCCCTGCGCGTACGGGGTTTCAGCACCGTTTTGTGGCGATTGTTTGGTTTTCTACGTGCCATGTCATGCCACCTCGGAACATCACCCCTGAAACACAGCGGGGCTCGATAGTCGGTCCATTACTCTCACGGAGCCACGGAGATCACGGAGACGAACGCCGCCGCATGCTTAGTCGCCTCACCATGATTTAGTGTGTTACGACGCGCGCAAGTTCCAGGTGATTATTGCCCTCACCCCAACCCCTCTCCCTCGGGAAGAGGGGCTTTTACAGAATACTTTCACTGTCTCGGCGCGGAGAAGCCAGTTTGATTTCCCGGCCATCCCGAAAATCCTGTCGATCCTGTCTATTCTCTTCCCCGCGCACTCAAAGACATCAATAAACCCCGATATCGAGATAGGCGGAGGCCAGCTTTTTGAGCGCGATCACATAGGCCGCGACGCGGTAGTCTTCGATCTCGGGATGGCTGTCTCGGGTCTCAACCATGTTCTGGAAGGCCTGACGCATGGCGTCATCCAGCCCGGAGTGGACCAGGTCGAGTTCATTCGCGCCGTGAATCAGTTCATCGCGGACCTTCTCCGGCAGGGGCGCGCCGGTCACCTCTTCCAACGCGGCGACGATGGAGCGTCCCTTGTCCTCGTCAAAGCGGCGCTCCATGCGACCGAAGCGGATGTGGTGCAGGTTGCGGATCCACTCGAAATAGGAGACGACCACGCCGCCGGCGTTGCAGTAGGCGTCGGGGAGGATCGGCACCCCCCGTCCGCGCAGATTGCAGTCCGCCTCGAAGGTGATCGGGCCGTTGGCGGCCTCGGCGATCAGCTTGGCCTGGATGCGCGGGGCGTTCTCTTCGTGGATCACCCCCTCCAGCGCGGCCGGAATCAAGATATCACAGGGGCGCTCCAGGCCGGCCTCGCTGTCGTCGTCGGTTTCGCCGCCGGGAAAGCCGCGGATGCTGCCGTGCTTGGTCTTGTACTGGTAAAGCTCTTCGATATCCAGGCCGTCTTCGTTGAAGACCAGACCATCGCGCCCCAGCACCGCGGTGATCAGCGCTCCGTCCTCTTCGGAGAGGAACTTGGCGGCGTGGTAGCCGACGTTGCCCAGGCCCTGGATGATGATGCGCTTGCCCGCCAGACGGCCGCTCATGCCGGCGCGGGCGACCTCTTCGGGGTGACGAAAGAACTCCCGCAGGGCGTACTGCACGCCGCGGCCGGTGGCCTCGGTGCGCCCCTGGATGCCACCATGCTTGACCGGCTTGCCGGTAACACAGGCGATGTAATTGACGTCTTCCGGGTGGAGATGCTTGTAGGTATCGGCGAACCATGCCATCTCCCGCTCGCCGGTGCCTACGTCCGGCGCGGGCACGTTGGTGGCGGGGTCGAGAAAGCCGTGGTTGGCGAGATCACGGGCGAAGCGGCGGGTGATGAGCTGCATATCCTCCCGCGAATAGTTGCGAATATCGATCCTCAAGCCACCCTTGGCGCCGCCGAAGGGGACCGAGACGATGGCGCACTTGTAGGTCATCAGCGCCGATAGCGCCTCGACCTCCTTCTGGTCCACGTTGGGGGCGTAGCGAATGCCGCCCTTGGCGGGCAGGCGGTGGGTGCTGTGCACCGCGCGCCAGCCGGTGAAGTTCTCGACGCCGCTGCGCAACTGCACCGGAAAGCTGACCTGCAATACCGAGTTGCACTCCTTGATCGCCTCGCTGATCGCGGGGTCCAGATCCAGCACCTGCGCCGCCCGATCCACCATCTGATTGATGCTTTCAAGAAATGTCGAGCCGGTCATCTCCGTCATGAATTCCTCCTCTTCACGGTTCAGGGCGACACGACTCAGCGGTCGTCCGCCTCCGGGTTCTTGTGTTTATGGCCAGAGTGCTCCAGGTATTCCTTGAGCAACTGGGCGGTGGGGGCGAAATCCCCACACCAGTCTTCCGCTCCGGTCATGGGCCACTGGGCCTTGAACTCGGTGGTGGCGCGAATGTTCTCGGCCACCATCGGCGCGGGCGCCTTGCGGTGGCAACTGCCGCGATAGTTGCCCAACCCCAGCCAGTATCGGCAGTTGACGCAACGGACATCATCTTCATCGATATTCGGAGTCATCCCCCCTCTCCCTTGTTTGGGTATACAGTACCTTTATACCAACGTTCAGGGAATCATCAACCCCTAGCGCGCAAGTAGATGATCCAGATCTACCCAGCCCCCTCAATCTCCGGTTTCGTTCATTTTATCCAGTACCACCACATCGGCGGGCGGGGGATAGCGTTCCGCCAGCCCCCTCGGGGCGATACCGTTGTTGGCGAGGTGCATCGACTGTCCCTCCAGAATGGCGGTAACCAGCACCATCAGCAGTGCCGGGACGATTCCGACCCGGGTGAAGACGGTGGTCATGATCACCTGCATGTTCTTGTCGGCCATGCCCGAGCTGGCCAGCAGGCCGATAAGGATGATCGCCGCGGAGATCGCGTAGCCGATCAGCAGCAACTTGGTGCGCGCCGCGGTCTGCCGCCAGTGGATCATCACCAGCCAGGGGGTTTCCGGACCGAAGCGACCTGCGCGCACCCAGATATAGACGAGGATCGACGCCGAAGCGAACAGCGCCCCGATCACCGCCTCGATCATCAGAAGTTGCCCGCCGATGGTGTAGGCAAGAATCCCCACCACCGCAGGTAGATTGAAGAGGAACATGTTGAGGATGTAGAGGTCGTGGCTGGCGCGCGCGCGACTGCAGGTAGACTTGTCGGCTTGGATCTTCATTCGGGGTGGCTCCGTGTAACGGGTGAAGGCTGATCCGCTGATTCTACCCGTCGCCATAAAAACCCTGAATGAAATTTGTCAGTAACCATTCAGATCGCCGCCCGAAAACGCGGTTTTCGCTTGCGACAAAGGGGGAGAGCAAGCTCCCCCCTTTGAATCTCCAATCGGTCGTGTAACGATCCAGCAATCCCGCCGACGCGGAATGTGCTGAATAGTTTCATTTATCACTCCGCGTTACGGAACGCCCCTGGCCAGTCCGAGGCCGCTCTGCGCAACCCCCTCCGTCACCGTCAGCCGGTTTCGCACGTCGTAGTCGCCATCCAGGGCCTGGTAGTTCGGCCACAGATCGAGGACCAACGCATCGAGGGACGGGACCGGCTGGCCCAGGCCCAGACGATAGACCCACAGGTTGGCGAACACCCGCTCAATGAAGAGTCGAGTCTCCAACGCCGGCAGACTCTCGACGAAGAGCAGCGGGTCATCTTCCGTCTCCATCCGCTTGTCCCACTTGCCCAGCGTGCCCGGCCCCGCGTTGTAGGCGGCGGCGAGACGCAGCAGATTGTCGCCTACCCTTTGGCTCTTCATCAGCCACCGCAGATAACGCTGCCCGAGGGAGATGTTGAGCACCGGATCATGAAGCAGATCACGCTGCTCCCCCTTGAAAGCAAATTGCTCGTGCATGGAGGCTGCGGTGTTGGGGAGTAGCTGCATCAAGCCGAGTGCGCCATCCTCGCTGCCGGCTTCCGGATCAAAGCCCGACTCCTGGCGCATGAAGGCGAATACCAGCGCGCGGTCGACGACGAAGCCCTCCGGCGGTCGCAGCGGCGGCAGCGGATAGAGATAGGGATCCAGCTCCGCATGGCTCCAGCCCCCCTCGGGTTGCAGCACCAGACGCTGCGCCAGGTTCATGGAGAAGTTGTAGAGCCCCGCCTGCCGCCCCAGCGCCAGCAACGCCTCGGCGACGGGTCGGCGGTTCCAGTCGGCAACCAGCTCCAGCTCGCGAATCGCCTCCCGGGCCTGCCCCAACTGCAACAGCGCCATGGCCCGCGCGCCATGACCGCTGCGTTTGAGGGCATCGAAGCGCTGGCACTCTCGCGGACCGAAGGCCAGGGTAACCGCCGCCGACTCCCCCAGTCTGCGAGTCGCCAGCAGCCCATAGAAGGTTCGTGGATAACGGCTCGCCACACGCAAACGCTTGTTGGCGTTGGCGGTATCCCCCAGGCGAAAATAGGCCCGCGCGGCCCAGTAGCCGCCCGCCGCGCGGTTCCATGGCGAGGCCTTTGCCGCCTCCGAAAGCTGCGCAAAATGGCCGGCTGCGGCGGCGATGTCATTCAGGCGCCAGGCCGCCAGCCCTGCCGTCCAATGGGCGAGAGGCAATCTTGCGCCCTCCCTCTCCGCCACCGCGCTGGCGAGCTCGAACGCCTTGTCACTGTCACCTCGATAAAACCACCCGGCCGCCAGCCCCGCCCTGACCTGATCCAACTCGTAATCGTCGAAGAGCCTCGCTACCTCATCGCTATTGAGGATCCGCTCGGCCTCGACCAGCTTGTAGGCATCGAGCTTGGCGCCGATCTGCCGTTTCAGCTGCTGGAGACGACGATAGGCGGCGTGGGAGAGGGTCTTGTCGGAACGATAGAAGTGGATGGGGAACAACGGAGGCTGATTGGCCAGAATACGTTCGCCGCGTATCGGCTCGGCAAGGGCGGCGGCGTCCGCGGGCTTGCGTCTTGTCGCAAGGGCATGGATCCTTTCCGCATCGGGATGATCGGCATGGCGTTCCAGCCAGGCGCTCAGCGCATCATGGCCGAACACCCGGTTCTCCCCCAGCAGCTGGCGCGCGGTAACCCAGCCGATGAGAAGGTCATCATCGATCCAGCGGCGCATGCGCTGAGCCGCCTGCCAGGCGCCCGCATCCTGCAGGGCGATCATGCGGCGATAGAAATATTGATCCGAGACGGAGAGCGGGCACCCGGTCAGGCCGTTTTCCCAGCCATCGACCAGCGGGCGCGCAATGGCACTGCCGCCCCCGAATGATACCAACACCACCAAGGACAACAGAAACCAAGATGAAAGTGGAATACGGGCAACGGTCTTCACCTACCCTCCCGGCCAGACTTTACGCAACGGTAGGCATGTACCGCAACGACTTGCCACTCAATCCGGTCCGTCGTTCATGCCATTCAATCCTGCTTAAAACCGCCTTAGCTTAGTTTAATAATCCGGGCCTTACAATAAAAATCATCAATAAAGAAAAAACATGCGGGCAAAAAAAACCCGATGGCAGTCCGTGCCATCGGGTCTAGTGTCGCCGGGCTTGGTTGGCAAAGGGCATTCGTCCTTGAGGCCGTCCTTGGTAGGGGGGGTCCGATCCTTGGTCTTCCTTGGTGGCGACGGGTATAGTGTGCCACCAGGGCCGGTCCGACGCCGTGGGCGTGCGCCTCAAACGCTGTAGGAATATTCCGAAATCACCCGGATTACCGAGAATCCCCTAACGCTTGAGGCGACGCAAGGTGGATTCTGACCAGAAGGAGTCGCGCCGCTCCCTGTCAAACTCCACCACTGACTGAGGAATTACCGCCCAGCTCTCGCGACCGCTATCGAGCTCTACGCCGTACCAGTACTTCCAGAACAGGGCGCGCTGATCGCCCTCGGCCGAATCGCTGACCAGTCCCCAGTCGCGATCGATGATCTTGATCATCTTGCCATCCTTGAAGTAGACGGTGCGATAGTCAGCGAAGGTGCGGGTATCCACGAAGCTGATCCGATAGTCGTACCACCAGTTCTCGAACTTGGTGGTGCTCTTGAGTCCGTAGACCTCCTTGCCGACATGCCGGCAGGCACGCTTGGGCATCTTGTCGACATGACGCATGGTCCGCCCCTCGACCTCCTCGATTACGCCGAGACAGGTGCGAAAGCGCTTCTTGCCGATGATCTCGTGCTCTTCATGCTGGGGCTTGCGCAAGGTGACATCCCCGAAGGTGAAGACCGCTCCGCCCCACATCTCATCATGGGCGGGCTCGGCGAAACGGCGAATCTTGCGCAGGCTCGGCAACCACACCATGTAGTTCTGGCTCTTGGCATCATCGACATAATCGGTAACCAGCATGCCCATGCCGCGGGACTGGCCCGAATGGAAGATTGCCAGATCCCTCGCCTGAATCTCGCCATCGTCGTACTCGTTGTTGAGGTGCCGCTCGACACCGGTGTAGGAGGTCCGTCCATCCGGGGTCCGGGTCACCAGCACCGCCATGGTGTCACCCGAACGTTCGATGGAAAAATTCTTGAACGCGTAGAAGTGGTTGGCAAAATAGACCTGCTTCGCCACCTCCTCCGCGCTAACCTCGCCGGTGGGAATCCGCAGATCCTTCGGCACCCCGGGCAGGGCCGCGGTGGAAAATGCCAAGGCCCCGATAATGCTTAACAATCTTGCCGCGATCCGCCCTCCGGCCCGCTTGCTATCCATGACTTGCCCCATCTTCTTACCCCTCTCGATTATTATTGGTGGCCCGCTGCTCATCTGTCGCGATACAACAGGTTGTAGATGTCGCTGCGCGCCTTGCCCAGATCACCGGTATTGATATACTCCTCGAAGATCTTGACGCGAGTCGGTCGCGGCAGACGTACAAAGAGGATGTAGGTACCCGGTAGCTCTCTGCGCAGAAAGGCGGTAAAGCCCTCGACGTCGGCGATCCCGGCGCCGGAATCGGCACGGGAGATCCAGGGAGATTCCGGGGCAAGGGTGAACTTGCCGGTCTCGAACTCCGCGAGTTCGGCGCGAACCGCCTCCAGGTAATCCGTGGTAGCCGATTGCGCAACCGCGGCGCACAACACTCCGCCGGTTATCGCGGCACTCTGGAAAAATCTTCGCATCTGTTTGTTTTTCAAAGCACCCACTCTCTCGCTGTATCGATGATATCCCATGTCGATGAACCCCTCCCGGTATCCCCTTTCCAGCCCTTTTAACGGACCTGTTTCACTTTTTATCCTTTGGAAGGTAGTTGCAAATTGACGCCCCGTCAATTCCAGAAAACCCCAACTAGGGAAAACCGGAATCCCCGACCAGGGAGTCGGATAAGCCGGACTACGCCGCGGATGCCGCACTTCCGGGGCGCAGAGGCGACGTCATGTCGGTCAGGGCGCCGTCGCGCCCTGCCCCAGCACGGCCCTGGCGCGGTAGAGGCCGGCAAGGCTCTTGGCGTCGTTGATCTCCCCCTGATCCGCCCAGGTCATCGCCTGCGCGAAGTCGATCCAGTGCACCTCGATGCTCTCTTCGGGCTCATGATCGGTCGCGACACGGGGCAGGAGATCGCGGGCCAGGTAGAGATGAATCACCTCGGTGAAGACCCCGGGAGAGGAGTACATTCGGCCAAGCGGAAGCCACTCCCGGGCACGCACGCCCGCCTCCTCCTCCGCCTCCCGCTGCGCGGTGACCAGCGGCGGTTCATCGGGCTCCAGCTTGCCGGCGGGCAGTTCCCAGATATGGGCGCCCATGACATAGCGGTACTGGCGCAGCAGGCAGACGCGGCTGCGCCCATCCAGCACCACCGCCGCCGCGCCGCCGGGGTGACGCACCACCTCAAGATCGAAACCGTGGCCGGCGGGGGTAACGACCGGTTCGATGTCGAGATCGATGATACGACCATGGTAGATCCGCCGCCCGCTCATTTGCGACGCAACACCATCAGGTTGTCCCGGTGGTTCATGTCGAGACGCCCGAGGAAGGTCATCCCCAGCAGCACCTGCGGCGGGCTGTCCCCCTGCACCACCAGCGCCCCCACATTGGTTAGCCGGATCTCCCCCACCGCGACGCTGGGCAGGTCGATCTGCCATGCGTTGGAGACGCCGGACGCGGTCTGCACCCTGGTGGCTATCCCCAGCTCCTTGTAGGGCACCTCCAGCCGCTCGGCCTCGCGTTCGCTCAAGGCCACCGCCGTCGCCCCGGTATCCACCATCATGTCGACCCTGCGGCCATTGATCTCCCCGGCGGTGAGATAGGCCCCGCTGGGGTGGCGAGGGATATGCACCTCCCGTTCGCGAGCGGCGACGAAGGCGCCGCTGACCCGGTCGGTGAGGTTGTAGGTATCACGCTGACCATTGACCTCGATCACCGCCTCTTCGAAGTCGGAAGAGATCAGGGTGACGCCACTCGGCCCCGCTTCTCCGGCCACCAGCACCTTGGAGACGCCATCGATCTCCACCATCGCCTTGTCGGTAAAGAGGGCCAGCACCCGCAGGCTTTCGACCGCCCCGGCGATGGAAGAGGAGAGGAGAAAGAGGCTGGCGGCAAGCGCGACCGGGGGAATGCGAAAGGTTGATGATGCCATGGTCAGTCACCCCTGTTGAGAGCGTTGAGAGAGTATTGCGCACGAAGCGGACTCGCCGGCCACGATGGGCGGCATCGCGACAAGGCTACTGTAGGAGAAAAGCCGCGCCCTGTAAAATCACCAACGCGAAGACTCCGGCCAACAGATCATCCAACATGATGCCGAGCCCGCCGGAGACGTTGCGGTCGATCCAGCGTATCGGCTGCGGCTTGAGGATATCGAAGAGGCGAAACAGCACCAACCCCGCCAGCAGCCAGAGCCAGCCGGGTGGGACAAACCACAGGGTAATCAGCAGCCCCACCCACTCGTCCCAGACGATACCGCCGTGGTCATGCACCCCCAGATCCCGGGAGACGCGGTCGCACAGCCATATCCCGAACAGGAATAGCGCCAGGGTAATTCCGAGATAGACCCAGGGATCGAGGGGGCGCAGCAGCAGATAGAGGGGAATGGCCGCCAAGGTGCCGAAGGTACCGGGGGCCTTGGGCGCGGCCCCGGAGCCCAGCCCGAAGGCGAGCCAGTGGAGCGGGTTCCGCCAGTGGGGCGGCGGCAGGCGGGTAGAGCCGCGCATCTGCTCTTCGTCCATTGTCATAACCTCGAAATCCCCTCACGGAGGCACGAAGCACACGGAGAACGCATTGTCGCCTTTTCCAGCATCCACCGCCGCCCAAGAAACCGGAGAACATCACGTAAAATGATCATAACCCCCGCCTCCCTCGAACCGTCTTCCATCTGGCAGAATACACTCGACCCCCTCCCCCGCCACGATCTCGCCGATACGCCTGAACGGTGCCAGTGACGCGGGATAGACCGCCCGCAACGCCGCCTCCCGCTCCGGCGGCAAGGTGAAGCAAAGCTCGTAATCCTCGCCGCCGGTCAAGGCGGGCGACCAGTCGCCGTGGGCGGCGACATACTCGCGCAGGGGATTGGAGAGGGGCAGGCGCGCCACCTCGATGCGCGCCCCCACGCCGCTGCGGGCGCAGATGTGCCCCAGATCGGCCATCAGGCCATCGGAGATATCCAGGGCGCAGCGGGCATGGCGGGCGATGCACATGCCCTCGTCGATCCGCGCCTCGGGGCGATGCAGTCGCGGCAGCAGTTCCCCCAAGCGATCCCCGGCAAGCAGCGGCGGACGACCCGCCCTTTGCGCATAAAGCGCCCGCAAGGCCAGCGCCGCATCCCCCAGATGGCCGGTCACATGGATTCCGTCACCCGGACGGGCGGCGTCGCGACGCATGGCGCGGGCCTCTTCGACGAAGCCGTGGACCTGGATGGTGATGGAAAAAGGACCGCGGGTGGTATCACCGCCCGCCAATTGCACGCCGTGGTTGCGGGCGAGCGGGCACAAGCCCGCGGCAAGGCGGTCCACCCGGCCTTCGTCGCCATCGGGCAGGGTCAGGGCGAGAAACGCCCAGGCGGGCGCGGCGCCCATCGCGGCGAGATCGCTGAGGTTGACCGCCAGCGCCTTCCAGCCCAGATCGACCAGATCGGTATCGGCGAAGAAATGGACCCCCTCGACCAGGGTGTCGACGCTGACGGCGAGCCGCTTTCCCGGCGGCGGGCTCAGCAGCGCCGCGTCATCCCCCACGCCCAGCAACACATCGTCGCGGGATGCCCCGCACCGGGCGAAACGACGATCGATAAGGGCGAACTCGGAGAGCGCCACGACCCTCAGCCGGTCCCTGTCTCCGCCTTGCGCAGATCTTTCGCCAGCTTGTCGAGCACGCCATTGACGTAACGGTGCCCCTGCTCCGCGCCAAAGGTCTTGGCCAGCTCCACCGCCTCGTTGATCACCACCCGGTAAGGCACCTCTGGATGCCGCAGCAGTTCGTAGGCCCCCAGCCGCAGCACCGCCCTTTCCACCGGATCGACGCTCTCGATGGAGCGATCGAGCCAGGGCTGCAAATGGCCATTCAGGGCCTTGAGGTCCTTGGGTACGCCAAACAGCAAATCCTTGAAATAGGGGATCTCCAGCTTGCGTACCTCAACCTCGCTGAGGAACTGGTCGTAGATATCGGCGAGACTCTGGCCGGTAATCTGCCACTGATAGATGGCCTGAACGGCGCAACTTCTCGCCTGACTGCGCTTGCGACTCATGTCAACCAAGCTGCCGCAGCAGGTTGACCATCTCCACCGCCGACATGGCGGCCTCGTGGCCCTTGTTACCGGCCTTGGTACCGGCCCGTTCGATGGCCTGCTCGATGGTATCCACGGTGAGCACCCCGAAGGCGACCGGCACGCCGTGCTTGAGGGTGACCTGGGCCATGCCCTTGACGCACTCGCCGGCGACATAGTCGAAGTGGGGGGTGCCGCCGCGAATCACCGCGCCGAGGCCGACGATGGCGTCGTATTCGCCCTTGGCGGCAATCTTCTCCAGCGCCAGCGGCATCTCGAAGGCGCCGGGGATGCGCACGATGGTGATCTCCTCATCCTTGGCGCCGTGACGCCTGAGGGCGTCGATCGCCCCTTCCAGCAGGCTCTCGACGACGAACGAATTCCAGCGCGCGACGACGAGACAAAACTTGGCGTTTTCGACGGTCAACGCCCCTTCGATGGTTTTTATGGACATGGTTAAATTCCGCTTGATCGACGGGATATAAATTTAGCAGGCCACCCTAACACTCGCGTGGATTGCGCCGTCACCCCGAAACATACACTTGTTTGAGGACTGGCAGTCCTCATGGCCGTTTTCACAAGATCTCTCACAAAATCACTCGCACTCCACATACTCCACCACCTCCAGGTCGAAACCGGAGATGGCATGCAGACTCTTGGGGGCGCTCAGGATACGCATCTTGCGCACGCCCAGGTCGGTAAGAATCTGGGCGCCTGCGCCATAGGTACGCAGATGACCGCCCTCCTTCTGACGTTGCGGCACCTCGTCATCCTTCTCATGCAGCTGAAGATCGCGCATGCGCTCGATGATCTCCCGTCCGGTGTCGTGGTTGCGCAGGACGATAATCACGCCCCGCCCCTCGCGACCGATCTGGCGCATCGCCTTGTACAAGGGCCAGCCGCAGCCGCGGTGCTCTGGGGTGAAGAGGTCGCACAGGGTATTCTGCATGTGTACCCGCACCAACACCGGCTCACCGTTATCCACGTCCCCCATCACCAGCGCCAGGTGGAGTTCGTTGTCGATGATGTCCTGGTAGGCGATGAGGCGAAACTGTCCCGCGTCGGTCGGCAGGTTGCACTCGCTGATGCGCTCGACGGTGGTCTCGTTACTGACCCGGTAGTGAATCAGGTCGGCGATGGTGCCGATCTTGAGGCCATGCTCGGCGGCGAACCTCTCCAGGTCAGGACGCCGCGCCATGCTGCCGTCTTCATTGAGGATCTCCACGATCACCGCCGCCGGCCCCATCCCCGCCAACCGCGCCAGATCGCAACCCGCCTCGGTATGCCCGGCGCGCACCAGCACCCCGCCCGGCTGCGCCATCAACGGAAAGATATGCCCCGGCTGCACCAGGTCGTTGGGCGAGGCATCCTCACGCACCGCCGCCCGCACGGTGGTGGCGCGATCCGCCGCCGAGATGCCGGTGGTGACCCCCTCCGCCGCCTCGATCGAAACGGTGAAATTGGTGCTGAACACGGCTTCATTGTCGTTGACCATCAGCGGCAGGCGCAACTGGCGGCAGCGCTCCCGGGTCAGGGTCAGGCAGATCAGCCCGCGCCCGTAACGTGCCATGAAGTTGATCGCCTCCGGGGTGATCTTCTCCGCAGCCATGATCAGATCGCCCTCGTTCTCGCGATCCTCGTCATCCATGATGATGACCATCTTGCCCTGGCGCAGATCCTCGATGATCTCTTCGGTACTGTTCAACGACATACGATTAATGCGATCCTGCTCGATTTTTCAGAAAGAGAACAGCGAAGTATAGCATTCCGCCTTGCAAAAGCGAAGCGCTGGGAAGCGTCAACCGCGACCTCCGCCACGGCATCCGCTGGCCACCGCCAAGGGCGCCGCTGTGCAACCCGGTATGGTCACTTGAGGATACTCCATCCATGGACGCTTGAATTGGGTCCCGCATCGCCCCATTCAATAACCCATCCCGGACGCCCAAGGGCCGGAACCGATCTTTAAAGAGGCCAAAGCCATGAAAACCCAAAACCCCGTGATCCGCCGAATCATGAAACTGCTGTTCGCCTCCCTCGTCGCCACCGGGCTGTTGCCGGCAGGCCAGGCATCGGCGCAGGAGGACGGCGCGCGGGCGCTGGATATCGAGATGCCCACCCTCCTCGGCGATAACATCAACCTCAAGGATGCCTACCTCGGCAAGGTCATCCTGGTGGTCAACACCGCCAGCGAATGCGGCTTCACCCCCCAGTACGAAGGCCTGCAAGAGATCTACACCCGCTACAAGGATCAGGGATTCGTGGTGCTCGGCTTCCCCTCCAACGACTTCGGCGCCCAGGAGCCAGGCAGCGCCAAGGAGATCGCCGACTTCTGCCGCGTCAATTACGGCGTCGAATTCCCCATGTTCGCCAAAACCCACGTGCGCGGCGACAACGCCAATCCCCTGTTCAAATGGCTGAGTCAGGCCTCCGGCTCCACCCCCAAGTGGAACTTCCACAAATACCTCATCGACCGCCAGGGCCGGCTGGTCGACTACTACACCAGCGTGACCACCCCGACCAGCGGCAAGCTGACCAAGGCGATCGAAGGCTTGCTTTGATCGATACGGACCGCGAATCGACTGGCCCCGTCGCACCGGGACTGCGCTCCCCAGGAGTCCGGACTTCAGTCCGGCATGGCGGGCGCGGGGTTGCCGGACTGAAGTCCGGACTCCAGAGCGGCTCGCGCAAGACTTAACGCCAATTCATGCAGCCCGGATGGAGCCGTGCGGAATCCGGGAATGCGTGGCTCCGTTCTCCCGGATTCCGCTGCGCTTCATCCGGGCTACGCGACTACGCGACTGCCAGCAACCGATTCGCCAAATCCCGCCCCGCGGTGGCCGGCGGCAACGGTTTTCCATCTGCGCGATAGAGGGCGATGATCTCGTCGACGATCTCACACAGCTCCTCAAACACCCGGCGCTCGTCGTCACCATGGCAACCACCATAGAGCAACCCTGGGCAACTGCCCACATAGCAGCCATCCTCCTCCGACCACTCCACAATCTTCACATAGCGTGCGCTCTCTTTCATTTTCGTGACTCCTCGATCGCCTTCTCATCGGCGTTAACGGAGCGCTACACCAAAATCTCAAGAATCCCTTTCACCGCCTTGCCCACCGAAGGCACCATCTTCGCCACGGCTTCAGCGGCCTCCTTCAACCCCTTGGCGGTGACTTCCAGGAAGTCCTGGTCGGGCTCCTGTTCGGCGGATTCTTCAATGAGCTGCTTCATTCGCTTGTCGATCTTCTTCGCGTCGGCTTCTCGTTGTTGGGCCAGCTCTTCCAGCCCCGTCTTCAACTCCTCCAGCAACGCCTCCAGCTGTTTCTTCTCCCCGTCGTCCTGGTTCGGCAGGCTCTGGATGGTTTGGGTTACGTTGGTCAGGTTCGATTTGAAGTTGACGTTGGAACCGTTGATATCGCCTATGTTGATTGTGTCACCCACGTTTGTAGTCTCCGTATGAATATGAACTTCCGGACCGACCAAGCGCTCTTCTCTTGGAATGAAGCCAAGCAGTTTCGCGAGGTCGTATCTTCCATATCGACAGCGGTAGTAGAGCATCCCATCGACTTCGTTCTCCAGTAGATCCTGATAATTGGCTCGCCGCATATCATCACCTATGCCAAGCTCAACCCGTTCAGGGTCAACCCTCGCGGAATCGGGTAGCCAAAGCAACTCCTCATACCGCAACTTCTCCATCCGCTTCAGAATCTTCAGCACCTCATCCCGCAGCACTGAGAAATAGCGCCCGGTCTGTCCGCCCAACACCCACAGCGAGAAGCGGCGGGCGTGATAGTCGGCCTGGGCCATGGCTTGGGCGTTGTATTCGCTGTTGGCGAGGCGCACGCCGTTCTGCCACACCAGCCCATCCACCACCTCCTCATGGCGCTGGACGGTGAACATGGTCATCAGGTGACGGGGGAGGAAGCCTTCGAAGTCGAAGTCGAAGCGCATGGCTTGGTCGCGGTCGAATTGCAGGTCTTTGGGCCGGTCGGAGGGGAGAAGGTCAGGGAGGATGAGGGTCTTGTCGTCCCCCGGCAGCCGATAGCAGATCTTGAACTCGCGCATGGCGTCGATGATCAGCCGCACCTTGTCGCGGGGATAGGTGAGCACATTGCCCTCGTTGTCCTCCACCTTCTCCTGGCTCAGAATCTCCCCCACCTCCCGCTCGGTGATGCGCCCTCGTTGCTCATTGGCCTGTTTCGAATAGAGCAGCCGATAGACCCCATAGGTGAGCCAGCGCGGGTTGAGGATGTAGTCATCCAGCCAGTCGATGTTGGGAAAGTGGATGATCACCCCGAGTGCATCTAGCAGATCCAACAGCCACTCCCGGTTCAGCTCCGCATCCTCCGCCACCCCGTGCTCCGCGCACAGCGATTCGTAAGCCTCCTTGGGCAGAAACGGATCCTTCGGCGATTGGGCCTGCAACGCCTGCAACACTCCGAAGTGGGTCTTGGCGAACAGCACCTGATGCATGCCGACCGCTTGAAGCTGCTCCACCAGCGCATCCCGAAACGGCTCGATGCCCTGAGACTTGGTGCAGGAGACGGGAAAGAAGCCGCGAATGTTGGGATAGAGTTCGGTCAGTCGGTTCATATCCAGATTAACCTGGGCCAGATCCGACTTGTTGCCCACCAGCAGCACCGGCGCATCGCCGCCGAAGGCCCTCACATGCTCCAGCCAATACTCCGCCTGCTGGTTGGCGTTGATGTCGGTACGGGCATTTAGTAGCAGAACATAGACGCAGCGGCTGCGCAGGAAGAACTGGTGGGTGGCGTGGGCCATGACTTGGCCACCAAAGTCCCAGAACATTGCTTTGATATCGGAATTGGGGAGGGGCCATTCCTTGACATCAATTCCGGGGGTCATCTCTTCTTTGCCCTCTACTACCGGCTCGTCATTCAGTTTTCGGATTAGGGAGGTCTTCCCAGATTCACCATAACCGATAAAAATTGATCGCGCTTTATTAAGTGGCAAAAATAACTGAGCCTTTAACAGTCCGCTTAAATAGGAGTTTACTTCCAAGGGGGCACCTTGCCAAACCTCCATTCCGACAGATCTAATTTGCCGCAAGAATCCCCAATTATTTGGAACACCAGATATTCTGTCATTGATCCAGTCTGCCCAAAATTCAAAATTATCCCCAAGTGCTTTAAGCTGCTCAATTAATCCAATGAAGCAACTTATATTATACGAAAAAGGGAGCCTGATTGGCTGCTCAAGATAGCGGATTACGTTTTGCTCTTGCGCAAGATAGGAAACCTCTTTTTTAAGAAAATCATATCCATCTGCCATATCGTCGAGGAGACCTAAAGTCTGCTCGATGTAATGACTCATTAGCTCCCACAGATCCGTTCCCGATGAAACTCTAAATAAGCCAAAGCCAGATTTGTGACCAAATACGAGTAGCCTATTTTCATGAATATATACTTCATCTAGACGCTTGCATTTAGTTTGGTCAATTTCATCGAGAAACAGTTGGTCAACGTAGAAAAGCATTAACGATCGAAAAAATATTAATTTTCCACCTTCGCGCGCGGGATTTAATGTCTCGTTGAGTTGCGCATTTTTTGCGCCAAGAAAAATGAAATGAAAGAGAGCAAGTCTAGTCAAAAAAGCAGAAGTAATTTTGAAATCCCCAATGCGATCTATTTCACCCATCAACTCCTTTGTTTCTTCTCTCATGGTCTTCCTATTGGGATTACGGCGACACTTTACAATTTAAACGAATCGTCGAATTCAATTAATGAGGCTGTATGAGTTTGAGCCGAGGAAAATAGGTCTTGAATTTTCCTGGATCCCTTGTGACCAAGCCGAGGTCTGATACTGAAGCATGTGCGCCGATATAGAAGTCTGGCAAGGGAGATCTCTTTGTACCCTTGTTTTTTGGGTATTCGAGAAATATCTTTCCCGCCAGAAACAGGGCCTCGCGGGGCATTTCCAGAACCTTTAGCCCCAAGCGCTGGACCGCGCTCTCGACCTCTTCGATTTTCGCAAACCCAATCGAGATCTCGGTATATATGATCGAATTAATGTAAAGCGTGTTCGATTGACTGTAGAGCTCAAGTACATTTTCCGACCACCCGGCCCAATTTGAGTCATCGGTGAAAAGATCGAGCAGAACGCAGGAATCGATCAGAACCCCATTCATTTCGAGTCTCTTGTGAGGCTCAAAATTTCGTCAGTAGTCATTTTTACCGTGGCTATTCCCCTGAGCTCCATAAACTTTCCTCTTGTTTCAGGAGCCGCGCTCTTTTCGATGAAATAGCGGCCATTTTCCTCAATAAATTCAACCTCCGTCTCTGGAGAAATTCCCAGCGCCTCTCTAACCTGTCTCGGGATGGTAACTTGCCCCTTCGTCGTGACTCGCATTGTCAGGCTCCTGCTTGTGGAAGTAATACCAGCTTAGTATTACCTGAGCGGATTGGCAAGAAGTTGACTAGCGCCGGTCGCAGGTTGCACCTGCGACCGGAACGTTTGATCTGGCGCTACGTTCGTTTTAGACCGCAGATCTTCGCCGCACCAAACGTTCCGGTCGGGAGTGCAACTCCCGACCGGCTCAGGTCAAAGCCTTTCTTCGATGCCCGCTTGGCGTAGAATGGCGTTGGCGGGGCAGACTTGACCTTGATGGTGACGGGTACGGAGAAGCGAGTACCGGTGATGGGGCTCTCTGCCAGATTTCGTGGCTCCCCTTGCCCTGACGAACGAAGGTGCAACCTGCGGAGAGCAAGAGCGCCCTCAGTTGTCTGTAGAGAGTTTCAGCCACGGATCAGTTGCCGGTGTCGCTGTCGCCCTGGTCTGCTGGCTCTTCGACGAAACGCAGCCGCAGCCGTCGAGGATCGGCTTCCAGTCCGTTGAGCTCGGCCAGCTCCGGTGCGATTTGGCGCGCCCGTTGCACCAGCGCCTCGTAGCTTTCGGCCTCGGTCACCAACCCCAGGGCGTGGCATTCGGCGATCCACATGCCGCTGTCACGGGTCACCTGGACCTCAAAGGGCGGGGCCACCCGACTGCCGTCCTCGCGCCGATGCAGCCAGGCGGCAAGGCGGGAGAACTCTTCCTTCGGCAGGGATTCGATGGCGCTTTGGATCTCTTCGATTCGGGTCATGATCGCTGCTTTGGTTGTCTGCTGTTGGTGATGGTAGTCCTAATGGCTTTTCATGAGGCCGGCTGGTTAGAGTTGCCTGAGGTCTTCCATAAACTTGGCGACCTCTTTCATCTCAGCGGCAGCCTTGAGAAGGTCATCAGGCGTTACTGGCATTCGGAGGCTCTTCAATTTCTCTGTTGAGCGTGGTTACACCGTAGGTCATGATCTCGGACAGATCATCCTCCCCGAAGCGTTCGGCGAGCTTTTCTGCCATTGCAACGCCTGCCTCTACTGCTGTGTCTTCATCGGTGTCGATCACAAATTCGGTGGTGTAACCCGAAATGGGGTACATGCCGAGCAGGCGGATCCCGAGAAATGGGCCTCCAGCAATTTCGAACGCAACATCGGCTGAATCAACGCGTGGGATTTTTTTAACGGCATCGGCTCCATAGGAAGAGTATATCCATATGAGGCTCTATCGGCCACTTTATGCCGCTAACACCCGTGTGTGAGTCAAAGTGATGTGTTGACTATAGGCACCGTCATTCCGGCCAGGAAGGCCGGAATCTGCCGAGTCATGGAAGGCATCCTTGCCGCTGGATGCCGCACTTCCGTGTGCGGCATGACGCACTTTTAGAGTTTTGTGGCCACCGAAAGGCTTTTCCACATCACTTTGTATTGCACCCCAGGATCCCGCCCCCCCTCGCGCAGCCGTACATCCGCCGTGCGCTGGACGTATCCAACTCCAGGTTGGGAATGCACCGGCGGGCATGGTGCGTTACGGCGCGCGGAAAGTTATTCGACACTCCTCGTTTGGGTGTATTGCGCGCCTAACGCACCCTACGCTTTCCGGCCCAGCTCCGGCGCTACCGCGCGCCACCTTCCCCCGCATCTCCGTCTCCGGTTTGTACTGTACAAAAACTTGACTTCTCCGCAACTCCGACTAGAATCGCTATTACTGTATAGTACAAACCAGGGGCGGGACGATGAAGATTGCGGTGGTCGGCGGTGGAATCAGCGGGTTGGCGGCGGCGTGGTTGGTGCGCCAATCTCACCAGGTGACGTTGTACGAGGCGGCGGGTTATCTGGGGGGGCATACCAATACGGTGGATGTGGAGCTGGAGGGGAAGCGGCATCCGGTGGATACCGGCTTTCTCGTGCACAACGAGCTGACCTATCCCAATCTTATCGCGCTTTTCAAACACTTGGGCGTCGAGACCTACGCCAGCGAGATGTCCTTTAGCGTGCAGTTGCCGAACCGGGATATCGAGTGGGCGGGGACCAATCTGCGCACCGTGTTCGGCCAGCCCCGCAATCTGCTGCGCCCCAGCTTCCTCGGCATGCTGCGGGAGATCCTCCATTTCAACGGTCACGCGGAGGCGTTGCTGCGCGACAGTGAGGAGAGGCGTCTCACCCTGGGCGAGCTGCTTGTACAGTACAGCTATTCGGAGCGGCTGCGGGACTGGTACCTGCTGCCGATGGCGGCGGCGATCTGGTCCTCTTCGCCGCGGGACATCCTGGACTTTCCCGCCGCCACCTTCCTGCGCTTCTGCATCAACCACCATCTGCTTCAGGTGGAGAACCGGCCACAGTGGCGCACCATCGTCGGCGGCGGGCGCAGTTATGTGGCGAAGATGGCGGCGGAGATGGACGTGCGGCTCTCCACCCCAGTCGATTCGGTGCGGCGGCAGGATGGCGGGGTGATCATCGAGGCCGAGGGCAAGACGGAAAGCTACGATCGGGTGATCTTCGCCACCCACGCCCCCGATACCCTGGCCATGCTCGCCGATGCGGACGAGCAGGAACGCCGCCTGCTGGGGAGTGTCGGCTACCAACCCAATCTCGCCATTCTGCACACCGACCGACGCTTCCTGCCCAAGCGAGAGGGGTTGTGGAGCGCCTGGAACTACCTGGCCAGCGGCGAGATGGACAAGTCGGTGTGTGTCACCTACCTGCTCAATCGGCTGCAACAGCTGCCCTTCGCCACGCCGCTGATGGTGACCCTCAACCCGCCCGACGATTGGCGGGTGGAGGGTGAGCTGGCGCGCTTCAACTACGCCCATCCGATCTTTGACCAGCCCGCCATCGACGCCCAGCGGCAGTTGCAGGCGATTCAGGGGCGCAACAGCGCCTGGTTCTGCGGCGCTTGGTGCGGCTACGGCTTTCATGAGGATGGGCTGAAGTCGGCGCTGCGCATCATCGGCGACTTCGATCTGAGCGCGCCCTGGGAGGTGGTGTTGTGAGTGCGCCCATCCGCAGCCGAATCATCGACGGCAAGGTGATGCACCTGCGCCACGCGCCGGTGAAGAACGGCTTTACCTACCCGGTGTTCGCCCTGCTGATCAACCTCGACGAGCTGGCGCGGCTGGACTCCTGGCTATTCGCCAGCAACCGATTCCGTCCCCTCGCCCTCTGGTTCAAGGACCATGGCGACGGCGATGGCGGCCATCCGCGCCAGTGGGTGGAGCGGCTGCTGGCCGAACACCAGCTGGAGGGGCTGACGGGGCCGCTCTGGGTGCAGACCTTTCCCCGCGTCTTCGGTTACCAGTTCAACCCGGTCAGCTTCTGGTACTGCTGTGATCCCCAGAGGGAGGTGGTGGCGATTATCGCCGAGGTGAACAACACCTTTGGCGAGCGCCACTGCTATCTGCTGACCCCGGACCCCGCAACCGGCCGCTTCGTCGAGGTGCGCCGCGACAAACAGTTCTACGTCTCCCCCTTCTACCCGGTAGAGGGGGAGTACCGCTTCACCTTTAACGTCGATTTCGACGCCCCCCGGGTGGTGATCGACTACTACCAGCGCGACGAGCTGCAACTCAATACCGCCATCTGGGGCCGGGCCAAACCCCTGACCCCCGGCAACATCGCCCGCGCCCTGGTTCGTCAACCGCTGATGACCATCGGCGTCATCGTCAAAATCCATTGGCAAGCGCTGCGCCTGTGGCTCAGGCGGGTGCCCCTGGTCGCCAAGCCAGTCGCCGACAAACATGAGGTGCAACCATGACTCGCTCCATCTCCCTAGACAAGACTTTCGAAAACGAAGGCAACCCCCTGCCGCTGCGCGCCCGGGGGCTGATCAAGCTGTTGCAACGCATCCGCATCGGCGCCCTCAGCCTGCAAACCCCGGAGGGCGAGCAGCTGGCCTTCGGCAACGGCGAGCAGCCGCGGGCGCAGGTCACGCTGAGGTCGTGGCAGGCGTTGCAGCAGGTCTTCAGCAAGGGCGACGTGGGGCTGGCGGAGGCCTACCGGGACGGCGAACTGCTGTGCGACGATCTGGCGGCGCTGGTACGCCTCGGCATCGCCAACCAGCACGCCCTGGAGCAGGCGATCCATGGCAACCCCCTGATGCGCCTGTTCCATCGCATCAGGCACCGCTTCAACGCAAACACCCGTCGCGGCAGTCGGCGCAACATCCAGGCCCACTATGACCTGGGCAACGACTTCTACCGACTGTGGCTCGACCCCAGCATGACCTACTCCAGCGCCCTCTTTGCTGATCGCCAGGGCCAGAGCACCGAGTCGGCCCAGGCCGCCAAGTACCAGCGCATCCTCGACCTGAGCGAGGCCAAACCGGGCGACACCATCCTGGAGATCGGCTGCGGCTGGGGCGGTTTCGCCGAGCACGCGGCGCGCCAGGGCATCCGAGTGCATGGCATCACCCTGTCGCGGGAGCAGCTCGCCTTCACCCGCGAGCGTATCGAAAAGGCGGGGCTGACGGAGCTGGCCAGCTTCGAACTGCGCGACTATCGCGATATGCGCGGGCAATTCTCCCATATCGCCTCCATCGAGATGATCGAGGCGGTGGGCGAGGAATATTGGCACACCTACTTCGACCAGGTCGGCGCGCTGCTGCGCCCCGGCGGCAACGCGGTGATTCAGTCCATCACCATCGACGATGATCAGTTCCACCGTTACCGCCAAGGCAGCGACTTCATTCAGCAGTACATCTTCCCCGGCGGCATGTTGCCCAGCCAGGGGCGGTTGCGACAACTGGTGGCGGAGCACGGGATGCAGCTGCACGGCATGGACGGCTTTGGCCTCGACTACGCCGAGACCCTGCGCCGCTGGCGCGGGGATTTCGAGAAGCGGCTGGTCCAGATCAAGCAGCAGGGCTTCGACGAGGCCTTCATCCGCCTCTGGCGCTTCTACCTCGCCTACTGCGAAGCGGCGTTCGACGAGGGGCGGATCGATGTGGTGCATCTGAAGTTCAGCCACGCGGGGCAAGGCCATGGGACCGTATAGCCGGCCAGTACCGGCAGGGGAGAACCGGGGTCTTCCTGGGTATCTCTCACTCCCCGTAACCACTCCCCCCCTTTCGCAAAGGGGGGTTAGGGGGGATTTTCATAGGCGGGATTTTCAGAAATTGGCACGAAATTCCAACGACTCGTTTGCGCAGCAAAAAAATCCCCCCCGGCCCCCCTTTGCAAAAGAGGCTGTCGCAAAAGGCGACAGCCGACGTGGGCCATGGATGGCCCACCATTTTCAACGGCTGCAAGCCGTTGAAAATGAAGGAATCGAAAAATCGCATTTTTCGATTCCGTGTCGCAAACGCCCATGGAAGGGCGTTTTACGACATCCTCCAAAAGGAGGGAGCGGCTCAGACGAATCCTATGAACTTCGTGGCCAAATCAAGCGTCGGTCTTTTTTATCGAATCATTCAGTCTCGTCATTCGCATGGCCCGTCGCATGTATTTTTTTGGCACGAAGTGCGAATAAATTCGCAGCTACATTTGGTTGCCGACACTTTGGGGCGGCTGTACTCGCGGCGCTTTGGCTGGCACTTGGCTTGGCGGGAACCCTGCACGCCGAGCCAGCGCCGCTCGACGACAAGCTGCAAGCGGTAGGCAGCGGCCATCTCAGCTGGTGGGGCATCGGGGTCTACGACGCCACCCTCTACAGCGACGATGGCCGCTACCGCCCGCAACGGCCCCACGCCCTGCGCATCGACTACCAGATCAGCGTCTCCGCCGCCAAGCTGGCGGAGCGTTCGCTGGACGAGATCGAGGAGATCTTCGGCGAGCAGCCCAAGCGCCAGCGGATGGTGGCGAGCCTGCAAGCGCTCTTTTGCGATGTGGAGGAGGGGGACGCCATTATCGGCTACCACTACCCCGGCGAGGGGGCGGAGTTCTACTGCAACGGCCAGCGGATCGGCCGCCTGGAGGACGCCAAACTGGCGGCGGCCTTCTTCGCCATCTGGCTGCACCCGCGCACCAGCGAGCCGGAGCTGCGCCGGCAATTGCTCGGGGAGTCGTCGTGACCGCCGGCGACAAGCTGGCCTACGGCCTGCTCGGCGCGCCGCTGGCGATGGCGGCGCTGCCGGTCTATGTCTATACCCCGAAGCTCTATGGCGAGGAGTTCGGCCTGGGGCTGGCCCTGACCGGCCTCATCCTGCTGCTGTCGCGGGTGGTGGATACGCTGCAGGACCCCTGGCTGGGGCGTCTCGCCGACACCCTGCAACACCACCGGTTTGGCTGGAAGCGGCTGATCGGCGTCGCCGCCCTCGCCCTGGCCGTCGCCTTTATCGCCCTGTTCAATCCACCCGCGATGTCCCAATCGGCGCTGATGGTCTGGTTCGGCGTCACCCTGGTGCTGGTCTACACCGCCCACAGCGCCATCAACATTACCTATCTCGCCTGGGGCGCGCGCGCCAGCGGAGACCCCCATGAGCGCACCCAGATCGTCGCCAGCCGCGAGGGCTTTGGCCTGCTGGGGGTGATCCTCGCCAGCCTGCTGCCCATGGCGCTGGGCCTGTGGCTGGAGGGGGCGGCGCGCTGGCTCGCCTTCTCCCTGGCCTTCGCCGGCCTGCTGCTGCTCTCCAGTTGGGTGCTCTATCGCCATGTACCGCAACCGGCCCGCAAGGCCGCCGCCCCCCAACGGCGCGGACTGCTCCAGCCGCTTCGTCATCCGCCGTTCCTGCGCCTCGCCACCCTGTTCCTGCTCAACGGCCTGGCCATCGCCATCGCCGCTACCCTCTCCCTCTTCTACATTCAGGACGTGCTCGACCTGGAGGCCTACAGCGGCGCGCTGCTGGCCGCCTATTTCATCAGCGGCGCCCTCTCCCTGCCCCTGTGGCTACGGCTCTCCCGCGCCATCGGCAAGGTCCGCGGCTGGCTGCTGGGTTCGGCCATCGCGGTGATCGCCTTTGTCTGGGCCACCCTGCTCGGGGCCGGCGATCTGTGGCCCTATCTGGTGATCTGCCTGCTCTCGGGCAGCGCCCTGGGGGCCGACCTGGCGATGCCCGCCGCCATCGCCGCCGATATCATCCCCGAACAGGAGCAGGGCAACACCGCCGGCTACTTCAGCATCTGGAGCCTGATCGCCAAGGCGGTGCTGGCGCTGGCGGCGGGTCTTTCACTGCCGCTGCAGGCAGGCCTGGGCTACCAGCCCGGCGGCGGCGATGGGCTGCTGGCCCTGGCGTTGCTCTACGCCGGCGCGCCCTGTCTGATCAAACTGCTCTCCGCCGGCCTGTTGCTGCGCTGGCGTCACTCCCTGGAGGTATCCCATGCTGCGTAAACTATTTACCGCGCTCTGCGTCACCACCCTCGCCGGCTGCTCCAGTCTCGATGTGGATCACTACCGCGCCGAACAACCGCCGTTCCAGCTGGAGGAGTATTTCAACGGCCAGATCGAGGCCTGGGGGATGTTCCAGAAACGCAGCGGCGAGGTGGTGAAACGCTTCAAGGTCGACATCGACGCCCGCTGGCAGGGCAACAAGGGGGTGCTGGATGAACAGTTTCTCTACAGCGACGGCACCACTCAACAGCGAATCTGGCACATCACCAAGACCGGCGACAACGAATATACCGGCGCCGCCGACGATGTGATCGGTGAAGCCCAGGGCCGGGCCGCCGGCAACGCCCTGCGCTGGCGTTACACCCTCAGCCTGCCGGTGGACGACAAGGTCTACGAGGTGCAGTTCGACGACTGGATGTACCTGATGGACGACGGCGTGCTGATGAACCGTTCGGTGATGAAGAAGTTCGGCTTCACCCTGGGCGAGGTGATCCTCTTCTTCCGGAAGAAGCCATGATTCCCTCGCTCAACCCCAAATACCGCCAGTGGCAAGAAGCCAGGGTGTGGATTATCGGCGCCGGCAGCGGCATAGGCGCGGCCCTTTGCCGCCAGTTGCAGGCCCGGGGCGCGACGTTGGCCCTCAGCGGGCGGCGCGCCGAGGCGCTGGAACAGGTCGCCACCCAAAATGACACCCTGCTGCCCCTGGACGCCGCCGACCCCGCCGCCCTTGCCGCCGCCCACGACCGACTGCTGCAACGTTGGGGCGGCATCGATCTGGTCATCTACTGCGCCGGAACCTATGCGCCCATGCGCGCCTGGGAGGTCGATCTCAAACAGGTGGCGCAGACCTTCGCCGTC
>JAABSM010000030.1 GCA_011390365.1 Gammaproteobacteria bacterium | reverse complement strand
GCGCTCGCCAAGCAGTCGCCATGCCTCCCGCGCTCTCCTTTCAGTTCATGGTCGCTCCTGTGCGGCGCAAATCGTGGGGCGTCCACTCGCCGCCAGGCAGCAGCAGTACGCGGGTTGCCTTGGTGCGATTGGATAGCGGCTTATCCCTTGCCCGGTCCTTGATCTGCTTGGTGATCGACTTCAAGTAGATGTGATTGCCGCCGTCACGGGAGGGGAAAGACCAGTCGGCATCGCCGGTAAAGCCGAGGGGTCGCGCGAACTGCCCTTTGGCGAAGCCGGAGAGGAATACCGTGTGATCCTTCCAGTTCTTGGTGTCGGGGGCCGGGGTGAGCCACTCGCCGCGCTCAAGATCGACATTGCGCCACTGGGCTTGCGACAGCTCACGAGCGCGGCAGCGGAACAGGTAGGTTTCGTTGGCGCGGGTGTCGTGGAGCGGTTCCCAGGGCAGGGATAGGGTGGCGGCATCGCGGGTGTCGATGGTGAGGGTGCGCTGTTTGGTACGGCGTCGCGAAATTCGTTATAAAGATCCCGCGCCTCGTTCGCCGCGAGGAGTTGCTTGAACAGCGCCTTGCAGATCTCTGGCAGCCGCGCCTCGATACGCCCGGCTTCGGCGTCGTCGGGATCGGCCAGGGAGTGGGCGGCGTCTGGGAAGCGGAGGATCAGTTAGGCGTGGGATATCGGTGTTCCCGGGGGTTGTTTTTAGCAGCGAACGAGGGAAAGCATTATTTCCGGTGTGGGGTTGGCGTCAAGGCAATATTGGCAAGATAAGCCATCGCGGCGTTCTCCGGGGATGATGCGCCTCATTTCGTGGGCGCGCGGGCCGTTTTGGTTCTTTATGGGATGTGCCGTCGGCCGAGCGGCGAGGCTCTTTATTCGGCACATCCTATGCTGGCCCGGCGATTTGCGGGTTGCTTCGTGGTCACGCGCATCAAGTCTTGCTGGTTGCGGGTCGGGGCTTCTGGCGAATCTCTTGCAGGGATCGGGCGATCCGCTCTTCGAGCTGGAAGGCTTCGGGATATTCCACCTCCAGCAGGTAGAGCCCCTGGGGCGGGGCGGTGACGCCGCCGAGGGTGCGGTCTCGGTATTGCAGCACCTTCCGGCTCCAGTTTTCGTCTCTTTCGCCCTTGCCAATGGCGATCAATACGCCGGCGATGTTGCGCACCATGTGGTGGAGGAAGGCGTTGGCGCGTACCTCGATGATGATCCGCTCCTGGTCGCGGGTGACGGCGAGGTGGTGGAGGGTGCGCACCGGGCTCTTGGCCTGGCAGCCGAGGGCGCGGTAGGAGGAGAAATCATGGGTTCCGATCAGGTGCTGGGCGGCGCGGTGCATGCGCTCGGCGTCTAGCGGGTGGTGGATCCATACCGCGCGGCTTTGGTGGATGGCGGAGCGGGTGAGGCGGTTGAGGATGAGGTAGCGGTAGGCGCGGCCGACGGCGGAGAAGCGGGCGTGGAATTCGCTTGGTACGGGCGTCGCCCACTGCACCGCGATATCCGGCGGCAGGTTGACGTTGCAGCCGAGCAGCCAATTGCGGGGGGAGCGGCGGGCGTGGCTGTCGAAGTGGACGACCTGGCCGATGCCGTGGACGCCGGCGTCGGTGCGGCCGGCGCATTGCACCCGCAGCGGGTGGGCGGCGACCCGGGAGAGGGCCTGCTCCAGGGTTTGCTGGACGCTGCTGCCGTTGTCCTGGGCTTGCCAGCCGTGATAGGCGGTGCCGTCGTATTCGACGCCGAGGGCCCAGCGTTGGGCGGGAATGTTGGTATGGTCTTGCATGGATGCAGGGAGGCAAGCGGTTGGGGGGGGGTTGGCCACCGCTGCGCCCTCACGCCAGTCGGGCCCTCGCCCCAACCCCTCTCCCGCGGGGAGAGGGGCTTTCGTGACGCCCTAATTGGGGAGTGGGGCCTTGCGAGGGATCAGCCGATCTGGCCGAGCAGGCCCTGGGCCTCCGCCTTCTGTTCGTCGGTACCTTCGTTGACGACTTCGCCGAGGATGTCCTTGGCGCCTTCTTCGTCGCCCATGTCGATATAGGCGCGGGCCAGGTCGAGCTTGGTAGCCACCTCTTCCGGGTCGACGTCGCTGGCCGCCGCGCTACTCGCGCCACCGCCGCTTTTGGGGGCGTCGGTCTCCTCGCCAAGGCCGGTGTTGAGGTCAAAGTCGAACTCTCCCTCTTCGTCGTCCTTCTTGTTGATGCCGGTGACCTCCAGGCCGTCGTCTTCGCCGGGCAGATCGCCGATGTCGCTGCCCAGGTCGGGGATGCCGCCGTCACCGCCGCCGTCCAGATCCAGATCCAGGGAGAACTCGTCGCTCTCTCCGGATCCGCTGCCCCCTTTGTCGCTGGTGACGGTGGTCTCTTCGCTGAAGTCGAGGTCGAAGTCGAGTTCGTCGCTTTCTTCATCGTTGGCGTCATCGCCGGCGGCGGGGGGCTCTCGCGATTCGCTCGCCGCGGCGGCATCGTCGCCCATCAGGCCGGTGAGGTCGAGGCCGTCGAAGTCATCATCGTCTTCGCCTTCCCCGGTGAGGGGTTCGGCTTCGCCGGCACTGGGTTCGGTGTCGCCGTCGAGGCCGAGTTCGCTGAAGTCGAGGTCGAGATCCTCGTCATCACTGTCATCGCCGCGGGAGAGATCTTCGGTTTCGCTGAGATCGCCGAGTCCGTCGAGGTCGCTGAGATCGTCGGACTCGTCGCTCGGACCGCCGCCGCCGGAGGTGAGCTCCTGCTCCATCTCCATGACCCGCTTCCACTCTTCCGGACTGCTCTTCTCCAGGCCCATGGCCGAGCTCTCCGCGAGCAGCTTGGAGAAGCCGTTGTTGTCCTTGGCGGCATGCAGCACCTCGAACAGCTTGAAGCGATAGTCTTGCTTGGAGGGGTCCTTGTCCATCGCCTGGCGAACCAGCTCTTCGGCTTGCTTGAAGCGGCCGTAGGCGATGTAGACATCGGCCTCGGCCAGCGGATCGACCTCGCCGGTCTCCTCTTGCAGGGCCTCGATGTCGCTGGGGACGAAATCGCTGAGGAACGAGGTCTCGTCGCCGTCGTCGAGGTCCGTCTCTTCCGAGAAGTTGCCGGTGGAGGAGAGGCTGTCGAGGAACGAGGTCTCTTCGGTGGTCAGGCCGGAGAGGGGGTTCTCTTCGGTTGCCATCTCCGAATCGCCATGGGAGGCGTCGGACATGAGGATGCTCTCGGGCTCGGATGAGCCGTCTTCGCCGGACTTGCGGCGGCGGATGAACCATGCCGCGCCGCCGCCGATCAGCAGTATGCCAAGACCGCCGGCGACATAGATGATGTTGTCCATCACCGTGTCGATGACGGAGGAGACCATGTCGTCCTCTTGCTTGGGTTCCTCCGGTTTCTTCGGCTGGGGCTTGGGTTCTGGCTTGGGCTCGGGCTGCTGCGCGGGTTTGGGCTGCGGCTTGGGCTCGGGCTGCTGCGCGGGCTTGGGTTCCGGTTTGGGCGCGGGCTGCTGCGCGGGCTTGGGTTCCGGTTTGGGCTCGGGCTGCTGCGCGGGTTTGGGTTGCGGCTTGGGCTCGGGCTGCTGCGCGGGTTTGGGTTCCGGCTTGGGCTCGGGCTGCTGCGCGGGTTTGGGCTGCTCGGCGGGTTTGGGTTGCGGCTTGGGCTCTGGCTGTTGAGCCGGCGCGGGCTTGGGTTCGGGTTTGGCGGCGGGTTGCTGGGTCGCCGCGCCGGAGCTGGCGGCCTGCTGCTCCTGGATCTGGGTGATCTGCTCATCCTTCAGGGCGAGCAGTTGTTGCATGTCCCGGATCTGCGCCTCGAGTGCGTCCAGACGGGCGCGCAGCTCGTCGTTTTCACGGCGTGCGCTTTCGGCCGCCTCCTGGGCTACCGCCAGCTCCTGCTCCAGGCGCTGCACCTGGCCGGACGCCGCCGCGGTTTGGCCGCCGGCGCCGATTTTCAGCTCTCCGCTGGGTTTGGCGCCGCCGCCGGCACGGGTGCCGGCGGCCTGAGCGGGGGCGCTCTTGGCGGCGGGTTTGCCGCGCGCCACCTGGCCGGTGGCCACCGGGCCGGCGCCGCTCCAACTTGCCAGTTGACCGCGGTACTGGTTGCGCGCCTGCATCGGGTTGAGGGTCAGGACCTCATCCACGGAGGGGATTTGCAGCATCACGCCCTTGCGCATGTTGTTCACATGGCCGTCGATGAAGGCGTGGGGGTTGGCGCGCAGGATCGCCATTACCATTTGGTCCATCTCCGCTTCGGGGTACTTGAAGCGTTTGGCGATGCTCCACAGGGTCTCCTTGGCGCGCACCGGTCCGTAGCCTCCCGGCGGGGGAGGGGCGCCGACGCCGGTCTCGCCTTCGCCCCGCGCCAGCGGCGTGATGATGGGCTCTTCGCTAGCGCCGATGATCGGTCCGCCGAGGGTGCGCGCGGTGGCGATCCCGCCAGGGCTGGCGCGGGACTCATCCCGGGGAGGGTCGAGCAGCACCGTATATTCGCGGATCATGCGGCCTTCCGGCCAGTTGACCTCGATCAGGAAGTTGAGGAAGGGTTCGCGGATCGGTTCGCGTGAGGTGACGCGGATGACCGATGAGCCGTCGGGCAGTCGTTCCGGGGTGAACCTGAGCTTGGTCAGCATGAACGAGCGCTGTACCCCCGCCTTCTCGAAGGTCTCCTGGGACGCCAGCGCCACCTTGACGCTGTCGATGGCCCCCTTCTTGACCGCCAGCAACTCGATGTCGGCGTTGAAGCTCTGATAGAGCGCCGACTTGATCTGGATGTCTCCCAGTCCAAGCGCCGCGGCGTCAAAGGACGCGACCCCGAGGGCCAGTGAGACGGCAAGGGAAAGTTTGCGAACCATGGTTCCACCTCGACTAACCGGTCGAATCCCGTTTTCCGATGAATCGAACACCTTCATTCCACCATTTCCTTTGCTGGCAAACCGTTCAGAGCAGGGGCTTGGGTGCTCCTTTTCCAACGCGGACGCGCCAGAGTTGTAGAATCCACTTTATGAGTTTCGTCTAACTATAACTGATAATTGTAGTTTTACCAAACCTTTTCGATTTCTTCACGGCATTTTCGCGAATCGTTGAAAGAAATCAAGTTGAATTGACGAAATCAGCGGCGGGTTTTGCGAAAAAAAGGGCGCGCTATCTTGCCTCGGGTCCGCGCCGGCTGGCCTGCCGGCGCAGCTTGCGCTGGGCGGCGGCGACGCGAATCAGATCGCCCTCTCGGGTCGGATTTTCCCCAAGCGCCTTCTCCACGCTACGCTGATTGAGGCCGCTGTGTTCGGCGATCCAGGCGATCCGCCGCCCCCTCTCCATCTGTTCCAGACCGGGGTGACGTTTCAGCCACAGCTGCTCAATGGCGCGTCGCGAGGTCTCGCCCATGCCCGCGCCGCGATCGATGCTCCAGGCGTAGGCGGCGGAGGCGCGCAGGTGTTCCAGCAGATTGCGCCGCGTGCGCGGCGGTGGCGGGATCGGCGGGCCGGTGAAGTGGCGCAGCTGCCACAACCACAGGATCAGGGTGAACAGGAAGGCGACCGCCAGCTGGGGCAGGTGGCGTTGGATAAGGGTCAATAGCGAGGGCATGCCGCTGCTGTAGAGGAGTTGAATGCGCTCGGCGTCGCCGACGAGGAGGGCGAGGAAGAGGGCGTGATCCTCCTCTTCCATGGTGTCGTTTTCCAGCAGTTCGTTGTCGCTGAGGAGGGTCAGGGCGCCCTCGCCGATGCGATAGTGGAGCAGGTGGTCGCCGTTTTCCCCGGCCAGCGCCCAGTCCGCGGCCCGGTTCCCCTCTTGCAGGATGCGATCGGCGCGAAAGCGCAGGGTGATGGGGCCTGCGTAGCGACTCTCTTCGAACCGGGTCAGGTCATATCGGCAGCGATCCTCCAGCACGTCATCGCACAGCAGGTCGCTTTCCGTCAGCCTCGCATCCACTCGCCCCAGCAGGGTAGCTTCGGGGGGCCAATCCTCTTCATCCAGGATCTGGTTGGGGGCTATGACCAGATGGCCACCGCCCTCGATCCATTCGAACAGGCGCTGTTGCTGCTGCGGCAGCAGGTCGCGTCCGAAGTGATGCACCAGCATCATCTGGGTGTCGGCCTGGGGATCGGTCAGGTGCTGGCGACCGGAGACGCCCTCCGCCTCCAGTCCCAGGCGATCGAGAAAGCGTTCCGCCGCCAGCAGGGGGTTGCGCCTGGCCTGGGGCGAGATCTCGCCCCGTTCCTCGCGATATCGGTATTCATGGTTGTTGAAGAACCAGGCGGCGCCCCAGGCGAGCAGCAGCAGTACCAGGCCGCTCACCGCCAGCGCGATCAGGCGGCCGTTGTCTCCTGGGGCTGGGGATCCGCGGTCAATGGCCATCGCCGCTCCCCGCCGTGGTCGGGAAGGTTGCCCGCCAGTCGTCGCAGAGTTGCTTGACGGCGGCGGCTTCGGGCTTGAGGTGGGCGTAGGCGAGGTGGATCCAGGCCCCGGTGAGGCGGGCGAAGAGGCCCGCCTCGTTGCGCGGCGTGGCCCCTTCCACCAGGGTCAGGCACTCGCCCTCGGTGGCGCTGGCGGTGATCTCCAGCTGGTGGTGGTGAATGAAGCGGCTGAGCGCGCCGCGGTAGAGCAGCGACAGGGCGGCGCGGGGGTCGCCGGCGGCGAGCCGTTTCAGCGCCTCGCCGGCGATGTCGTCGGGCAGGCTCTCCGGCGTTACCGGCAGGCCGAACAGTTCGGTGGGTGGCGGGGCCTTGCGCTTGGGCCTGAGACCGGTGATACCCCCCAGCCACTCGCGGTTGCGGTAGATCCAGTAGCTCAGCAGGCCGACGCCAACGCCCGCGGCGATCCACAGGATCAGCTCGCCCACCTCGGCGATGCCCTTGAAGAATCCGCCGATGACGTCGAGCAGCCATTCTAGCCAGCTCAGGTCCCGCTGTTGCGGCTCGTCACGCTCGATATAGTGCCAGTAGCCCTTCTCCTCATTCTTGCCGAAGTCCTCGTCGGCGAGCACCTCCTCGATGGTCTGGCGCGCCTCCTCGCGGCTGATCTCCAGCGCCCAGCCGGGTTGCGGCGCGAGGGAGACGGCGAAGGCGAGCAGGGCGACGGCGGCGACCGCCTGGCGGCCCTTCTCGCGGCTGCGTTCGGCGATGCGGCGAAAGCGCAGTTCCAGGTCCCAGGCCTCCAGTTCGGTGCGGCGGGTCAGGTAGAGGGCGAAGCCGCCGGCGACGTAGAAGGGGGCGAAGAGGGACATGGCGACAAGATAGCCGAGTTGCTGGATGGTGGTCTCGACGCGCCCCTCGCCGGCGAACAGATCCTCCCACTTGAGCCAGCGCAGCTCCTCGGGGATCAGCATCAGCAGAAAGATCAGCAGCGAGAACATGAACACCGATTCGATATGATAGCCGACGATGGTCAGCCAGCTGCCGCCCTGCTTGCGGCGCGCGAGGATGCGCAGGCGATCCTTTCGCTGCTTGCCGCGGATGCCCTCCAGCACCGCCACCGGCATGTGAAAGGAGCGGTTGAGGTCGAGGCGGTTCCAGGTCAGGTTGGCGAGGATGCGCGGCGCGACGATATGCCGCCAGCGGTGCGCGACTTGCCTGAGTGGTGGCGGTTCGTCGAAGAGGGCGCGACTCATCCAGAATACCAGCGGCGGTTCATAGAGGGGTTTCAGCCACCACACGATGAGCATCACCGCCCACGGTGTTTCGGCGAAGAACCACAGGGTAATCAGATACGCGGGCAGGGCGCCCAGCCACCACAGGGTCCACAGCGGCATGAACCAGCGCCGCGCCATCACGAAGCCCAGATCCATCGCCTCCCAGGAGGTGCGGGGGCGGACCTCGACGGTCATGCGATCGGGGTTCATGACGCCCTCCCGCCCAGGGTCAGGTGGGCGATCACCAGCAACCACAGGAATCCGGCGACAAGGTACTTGATCATCGCGTCGAGGCGCATCGAGGACCAGAAGGCCTCGACGAAGGCGGCGGCCAGTAGCATTACCGCCGCCCCCATCACCAGCTTGAGGGCAATGCTCGCCTGGCCCTTGAGGGCCTCGGTGCGGGTCAGGCGGCCCGGCGCGATCACCGCATGGCCCAGCATCAACCCCGCCGCGCCGCAGATGACGATGGCGGTGAGCTCGAACGAGCCATGGCCGGAGACGAAGGTCCAGAAGGTCTCGCTATAGCCGAGCTGGGTGAGGTGGCCGGAGACGCTGCCCAGCACCAGACCGTTGAAGATCAGGAAGAAGAGGGTGCCGATGCCGCCCAGGATGCCGCCGGCGAAGGTGCGAAAGCCGATGCCGATGTTGTTCTTGATGTAGAAGCCGAACATGTAGAAGTTGGTCTCCGAGCTGCGACTCGGGCTGCGTCCCGGGGTGCGATTGGCCGGGTCGTACATGCTCTCCATCTGCGCCACCTGTTCGTCGGCCATGACGCTGTAGATCATCTCCGGGTCCTGGTAGCTCAGGGTCCCCAGGGTCAGCGCGGGGATCAGAAACAGCGCCAGCGCCAGCCAGAAGTAGCCGGCGTGCTGGCGCAGGGTGCAGGGAAAGTCCGCCACCACGAAGTGGATCAGCCGCCAGGAGGCGCCGCCGCGTCGCTGATAGAGGCGGCGATGGCCGCGGGTGATCAGGTTGTGGAGCTGTTCGCTGAGCTGGGGGCTGTAGTGGCGGCCGCGGGCGAGGGCGTAGTGGTTGCAGGCGTCGCGATAGAGGCGCGGCAGACGGGCGTGATCCTCTTTGGAGAGCTTGCGCTTGAAGGAGGCGCGATCCAGGTCGTCGAGCAGATCCCGCAGCGCCCGCCACTCCTGCTGGTGGGTGGCCTCGAAGTCCTGTTGCCTCATGCTTCGCTCCGTCGCCCGGCGAGCCAGTTGGCGTAGCCGTGCAGGCGGGCGACGCCGACCTCGCCGCGGGCGCCGGTCAGGTCGGATAGAATCGTCGCCAGCTCTTCGTTGCGCTCACGGGAGAGGTGGGAGGAGCGTTCGGCGAAGTCGAGCAGGGTCTCCTGGTCATCCACGCCGAGATCCGCGGGCGGTTGCACGGGGGTGGCCGGTGGCGGCGGGTCGCGCTGGACCCCTTTCTCACGGTAGATCACCAGCGTGCCGGCGGCGAGATCACCGAGGCGCTTGAAGTCCTTGTTGACCAGCATCGCGACCAGACCGAAGCCGTAGAGCAGCGGCAGAAAGTCGGCGGCGCGCACCAGGTTGCGGACGATGGAGGAGGGCCAGCTCACCGGCGTGCCGTCGTCGTGGACCACCTGCACCCCCATCATCTTCTTGCCCGGGGTCATGCCACCGTTGCGCACCTCGAAGATCACCGGGTAGAACCACTCGATAAGGAAGAAGAAGATCAGCATGACACCGAAACCCAGGCCGCCGAACCAGGCCAGGGTCAGGGCGATGGCGATGTAGAGGCCGGAGCGGATCAGTGCGTCGATGGCCCAGGCGCAGGCCCGCGCTACCGGGCCCGCGGTCTTCAGCTCCAGCAGGATCCCCTCCGGGGTTTCGTAGCTACGGGCGGTGTCGAGCCGGTTCACTGCCCCTCAGTCGAATCGGGTTGGTCCATAGAAGATATCGCGGTAGGAGACGTAGATGGATGCGATCAGCACCGGGAAGAGGATCAGGAAGCCGAGGGCGAAGGGGATGGCGGCGATGATCATCAGGATCAGCGCGACTACGCCATAGATCAGGAACGGCAGGATGTTCTTGATGCAGGCCATGAAGCTGGTGCGCATCGCGGTGATCGCCGACATATCTTCCAGGGCGACCAGCGCCGGGGCGAACCAGTAGGCCATCAGCAGCGGGATGGTGAGGCCCAGCATCACCAGCACCATGAGGATTATGCTGCCCATCATCGCGCCCATGTCCGGCTCGGCCATGGCCGCCCCCTCCATGCCCATGCCTCCCGCGCCCATGCCGCCCATCATGATTCCCATCATCATGCCGCCGAGCAGGAAGAAGGCGATGACGCCGATGACGATGCTACCCACCAGATAGAGCAGCCCCACCAGCGCCAACTGGCCGCCGTTGGCGGAGAACCCGGCGAACAGATGCTGGAACTCGAAGTCCGCGCCGTCGTCCTGCTCCCGCGCGCCGATCATGAAGCCGGCGGTGATGATCGGCGAGATCAGCATCAGCGCGAGGGCGCCGAGAAAGGGGATCACGGAGAGGACCATGGAGAGGATGATCCAGACCACGAAGGCCCCCAGCCAGGGGCCGATGTTCTGCCGAAAGTGCCAGAATCCTCGGCTGAGCCACTTCAGGCCATGTCCGGCGGGAACCGTGACGGGACCGCTCATCTCGCCCTCTTCCGGCTCTTCGTAAAGGCCCGCCGAGGGCGCGGCGTAGGGGTTGTTGGCGGCGGGCGGCGCCGGTGGTCCCTTGTAACGAGAGACGATGACGCCGCACTCCTGGCATTCGTCATCGACGATATGGGTGGAGTTGCACTTGGGGCAGCGGGGCTTGCTGGCGGCGCCTGCCCCCTTGCCGGGGGCGGGCGGCGGAGCGGCGGCGTCAATCGGCTTGCCGTCCATGCCCTCCAGGCGGATCACCATGCCCATCGCCTCAAGCGCGGCCTTGTATTCCTCGGCCCGTTGCAGTTTGGCGTTCTTCTTGATCACCATCTCCTTGCCGGAGTCGGAGAGTTGCAGCGCCTGAGCCTCGCTGACGCCGAACTGCTTGCTGAACTGGGCGACGAATTTGTCCCGGTCGGCCCCGGTTTGCAGGCGTCCGGTGTAGATGACCTTGTAAAGCGTTTCCACGACTCCCCCTTCTCCCGTGCCGCGCGGTGATTTGCGCATGGCCTGATGGCGGCTTGTGTATGGCCCGATGCTACGGCTTGCGCTATTCTCTTCGCCTAGCGCGCAGCGGTCAGGTCGGTTACCGACATGCCGCGCGTCTCTTCGCCTAGCGCACAGCGGTCAGGTCGGTTACCGACATGCCGCGCGTCTCTTCGCCTAGCGCACAGCGGTCCGGTCGGTTACCGACATGCCGCGCGGGCCTTCTGCCGTTACTTTATCCCATTTGTCACGCCAAGAGAAGTTCAGGCCTGAGTATCTTGATGGTGTTCGAATTCTTTCCTTTCGCCAAAACTCTCCGCGATGAGGACCGGCGTGCCGTTTTCCACCCGTTCGAAGAGCGTCTCGATCTCGTCGTTGCGCATGCGCACGCAGCCGTGGGATAAGGGCGTTCCCATCGGCTGATCTTCGGGCGTACCGTGGATGTAGATATAGCGGCGCAGGGTATCCCGATCCCCGCCCCGGTTGAAACCCGGCTGCAGGCCGGTGAGCCAGAGGATGCGGGTCAGGATCCAGTCGCGGCGGGGTTGCTGGCGGTTCAGCCGCGGCGTCCAGATCTCGCCGCTGGGGCGGCGGCCGACGAACACCGCGCCCCGGGGCTGCCCCGCGCCGATCTTGATGCGAACGCGATGCCAGCCGCGCGGGGTGCGGCCGCTCCCCCGCCCTTCACCGGGGCCATTGCGGGCGGTGGAGACGGGCCAGCTCGCCAGCGTCTCGCCGCCGCGCAGCAGGGTCAGGCTCTGGCGACCCAGATCGATGCGCAGCCAGGCGTCATCGACGGGGGGCAGCGAGGGTGTTGCACGATTGCGGGAGGCTCCGGTGAATATCACCTTTTCTCCTTGGCTGTCAGGTGAGAAAATAGGCGCATTATGAGAAAATCGCTGAAATTGGGCAAGGGGGTCGAGGTCGATCTCTCCTCCCGCTCCCGACGCCTATACCATGACGACCCCGCATTGTGGCCCTGGATCCTGGCGGTGCTGCTGCTGTTGCTGGGCGGCGGGGCCGGATACTGGTTTGTTGTGGAACGGGAACCGGCGGGGGCGACGGTCATCACCTATGATCAGCCCGCGCCCGAGCCGGCGCGGCCAACCGCGCCGCAACCCGAACCGGCGGCCGTTTCGGAACCTGAGCCGGTTTCAAGACTTGAGCCTGGACCTGATTCAGGGCTTGAGCCCGGCTCTGACCCAGGGCTTGAGCCCGGCTCTGAACAGCAACAGCCGGCAACCCGCTCGGAGCCGCTGTCGGACCCCGAGCCGCCGGTCGAAGAGGCGCGGCGAGCATCGGTCGAGCGAGCTCAAGCGCCGCTCGAATCCGGCGAATCGATCGCGCCCGCGGATGTGCTGGAGGATGTCCAGCCCCTGACGGAGGACACTGCCCTGCCCGAGGGGGCGCTTGAGACGGTTGAGACGCCGCCGTCATCCGCGCCCGCCCAGGGTTCGCCCGATGCGGCGCGGGAAGCGGCGGAGATGCCGGCCCGGGAGGCCCCTGATGAAAATGCGGCGGTCGAACAGCGGCCTGATGCAGCGCCCATCGCGCCTGCCGTCAAGCCCGCCGCCGAGGAGCGGGAAGCGGTAGCGCCGCAAGAGTCTGGCCCGAAACCGCGGAACGAAGGTGAAGAGCCGTCCGCGCCGCGCCCCGCCGAGAGGCCGGCACGGGTCGCCCCCGAGCCGGCTGCCAGGCCCGAGCCCGAGCCCGAGCCCAAGCCCCGGTCCGCGCAGGCTCGGCAGGAGGCGGCGATGGACCCCACCGAGACCCTGTTGCTGCGGGAGCTGTGGATCAACGATCAATTGACCCAGGCCGATCGCGCCTATCAGAATGGCGATTTCGCCGGGGCGGTGCGCTCCCTCAGGCGGATCGTGCAACGCTATCCCGAATCATCGGATGCGCAGAGCGCAAGCCAGATGATCGAACAAATCAATGAAACCGCGGAGGGGTTAATCCGATGAAAAGAGTGGTGTCCATCCTTGTGGTCTCCCTGGCCATGCTGCTAGCCGGTTGTCCGCTGATCCGCGACAACAACCAGTACACCGAACTGGAGGAGCGCGCCCGCGGTTACGACTCCACCGCCGAACGGCTCTCCGACGATACCGAGGATGATCAGCTCGCCAGCTATCTTCAGCAGATCAAGGAGGAGGAACAGAATCTGGGGGCTACCCTCGCGCGGCTCTCCGAGCAGCAGCGTATCGACTCAACCCAGGCCGAGGCGCTCAAGACCACCCACAAGGAGCTGCGCTCGCTGCGGGTCAAGAAGAAGCGCGCCATCCTGGACGCCTACAACGAGCACATCATCGACTTCGTCGAGTTGAATCACTGGAAACTGCTTCCCGAAGCCATCGAGCAACTCGCCACGATCGACTGGAATCGCCACTGCAACGGCGCGCGCAAGCTGGTCATCTATGGCTATGGCGACCCCATCGGCGGCGAAGAGCCCACCCGCAAGATCTCCGATGGTCGCGCCCACTCGGTGGCGCAATGGATCCTCGCCAATACCGCCTGCACCGACGACGACCTCGTGGTTCGCGGCCTGGGGATCGATGTCAAGGCGGAGGAGATCCAGGCCGCCAACCTGCCCGTGGATGAGAAGCAGCGCCTCTATCGCCGCAGCCGTTACGCCAGGGTGTTGATTCCGAGAGGGGAGTAGCGATACCTGGGGCGTGCGCCCTGTGCGACTGCCAGCCCTTTCACGGACTGGCAGTCCGCGCGCCGATAACGTTTTCCCCGCTTCGAACGGCCCCGGTAGATCGCCTACAAACCAGGGTTATAATGCAAAGTATTAATATGTTAGGATACTCTTCTATTACCTTCGCGAACGGGAGAGTCGGGACATTGGTCAACGAGATCGATTCAGTCGAATTGCAGAACGAAATCGCCAGCGGCAAATCGGTTCTGCTGTATGACATTCGCAGTGAGATGGAGGTCGCCCGCGGCGTCCTGCCAAGCGCGGAGCACCTGCCAATGCATCTGATCCCGATCAAGATCAACGAATTTCCCAAAGACAGGGATATCATCCTCTACTGCCACAGCGGCGCCCGTTCCTACCACGCCTGCCGCTATCTCATGCAGCAGGGGTATGACAACGTCGTCAACCTGCGCGGCGGGATCCTGGACTGGGCCAGAAACGGCTTTGAAGTCGTGGGCTTGTCACGGTGATCGGCGGCGGGGGCGCGGGCAATCCGATTCTAATCCCGGTATAGTCAGTGGTAGGCGGGGCCTATCGGCGCTTGCCTTTCGGCCCGGATTAGAATATAAGATTGCTCTGATTTTTTCACATAAATGAAGCAAACGATTTGGAGGTTGCAATGGCTGATTTCGATCAAGAACTCGACGCGAGCGGACTGAACTGCCCTCTTCCCATTCTGCGCGCCAAGAAGGCCCTGACGGGAATGGAGTCCGGCAAGGTGCTGCACATCATCGCCACCGATCCCGGTTCGGTCAAGGACTTCGAGGCTTTCGCCAAGCAGACTGGCAACGAACTCATGGAGTCCAAGGAGGAAGGGGGCAAGTTCCACTTCCTGATCCAGAAGGCTTGATCCCTGCCGATTCAGAACCTCAACCATCGGAGGAGATGCAATGGACGAGAAAAAACTGGCGATCATCGCCACCAAGGGCTCGCTGGACTGGGCCTACCCGCCGCTGATTCTTGGCTCGACCGCCGCCGCTCTGGGGTATGAGGTCGAGATCTTCTTTACCTTCTACGGTCTGCAAATGCTGCGCAAGAACGCGAATCTGAAGGTGACCCCTCTGGGCAACCCCGGCATGCCCATGCCCATGAACATGGACAAGTGGTTCCCGGTCCTCGGCACCGCCCTTCCCGGCATGGAGGCGGTAATGACCGCCATGATGAAGAAGAAGATGGCGGACAAGGGCGTCGCCAGCATCGAGGAGCTGCGCGAATTGTGCCAGGAAGCCGATGTTCGTTTTATCGCCTGCCAGATGACCGTCGACCTGTTCGACCTCAACCCGGCGGAGTTCATCGACGGTGTTGAATTCGCGGGCGCCGCGCGCTTTTTCGAGTTCGCCGGCCAGAGCGATATCTGTCTCTACATCTAAGACTGTTGTTCGCAAGAACGATAACCTTCAAGCCGCCGCAAGGCGGCTTTTTTTTACCCGCGCAAAAAGGCCGCCTTGCGGCGGCCCGTCGGGGTTCGGGGGGGGTATGTCAGACGCAGCCGGTAGGCTTGGGCAGGCCGCCATACTTGGTGATCGGCTTCATCGGGCCGGTCAGCCAAAGCTTGAACATCTCCTTCTGATCTTCGCCCACGAACTTGGCGAACTTGCGAATCGGCGGCACCATCGCGTTTTCGTCGTAGTACTCGCGGGCCTTCATGATGTGGTTCCAGCGCACGTCATCCAGCTCGAAGCCGTCATCCTCGGCCATGGCGCGGCCGATTTCGGGGGTCCATGCATTCATGTCGGTCAGGTAGCCGTCGCCGTCTCTCTCAGGGATCTCAACGCTCATATCTCCGCTCCTCATAGCTTAGTTTTTTACTGTGTCTTCGGTGATCATTATATTGAGGGTGGCGAAAAATACCAGAGTAAAATGGTCAAGTAATATGGAAAATGTGATATGCGTCACAGTATGATCGCCATGGCTTCAATCCATCCACAGCCGGGGGGCGCTGCATGCTGGCCTATGCGGTAGCCTTCACCCTGGGTCTGCTCAGCGCCTTCCACTGCATCGGCATGTGCGGCGGCATCGTCGGCGCCCTGAGTTTCGGCGTCACAGCCGAGGCGAGGGCGCGACCGGGGCGACTCGCGCTATTTGTCTTCGCCTTCAATGGCGGGCGCATCCTCAGTTACGTGCTGGCCGGGGCGCTGCTTGCCTGGGCCGGCGGCTGGCTCATCGATGCCAGCTGGGCGCGCATCGCGGTACAGGTGATCGCGGCGCTGATGATCATCCTTATCGGCCTTCACGTCGGCAACTGGTTCCCGCGCCTGACCCTGATCGAGCGGCTGGGATTACCGTTGTGGCGGCGTCTGGAGCCGGTGGCGCATCGTCTGCACCCGGTGCGGCGACCGGGCAGGGCGCTGCTTTATGGTATGATATGGGGATGGGTGCCCTGCGGACTGGTCTACTCGGTGCTGATCAGCTCACTTGCGCTCCATTCGGTCGCCGCCAGCGCCCTTTACATGCTGGCCTTCGGACTCGGCACCCTGCCGGTGATGATGGCGACCGGGCTGCTGGCCGGGCGTATCCAGGCCCTTACCCGTGATCCCGGGATTCGCGGGGCAATCGCCCTGGCGGTGGTTCTGATGGGATGCATCGCCTTGTGGTACGCCTTGGGGACGAACCTTTGAAAGAATTCGTTGATCGTAAAACAGACCGCCATGAACGACAAAGCCCTCACCACCTGCTCCGCCAAGTTCCAGCAACAGCTCAACACCAGCCGCATGGTCGCCGCCAGCGATGCGCCGATACTCATCAGCGGCGAATCCGGCAGCGGGCGCGCCACCCTGGCGCGGGATATTCACCGCCATAGTCGTCGCCGTCATCAGCCGTTCCGGATGCTGGAGAGAGGAACGACCCTGGAAGGGGACCTCGATGGAACCCTGTTCGTGCCCGAGGTCCAGCTGCTCGGTGGCGACGAGCAACTCGCCCTGAGGCGCTGGTTCGATCAGGCCGGGGAGTCCCAAAGGCCGCGCCTTGTGGCATCGGCTACGGAAGATCTTCACCTCAAGGTCGAGGCCGGAGAATTCAGCGCCGATCTCTACTACCGCCTCGCCGTCGTCCCCTTGCAGGTACCCGCCTTGCGGGAACGGCGCGAGGACCTGATCCCGCTGCTCAAGGGCCTGACCGCCCGCTTCGCCCGCCAGAGCCAGGTAGCGGCGCCCACCTTTCCGCTGGCCACCCGTAATCGGCTCAAGGGCCATGCCTGGCCCGGAAATCTGCGAGAATTGCGTAATTTCTGTGAACGCATGGTGCTGATCCACCCCGGCGAGAAGGTCACCCCGGCGATGCTGCCGCCAGAGATGCAGCCCGCGGAAAAACGCCAGGGGCCGCTCTTCGTGCTCCCTTCCGAGGGAATAGACCTCACCCGCCTGGAGGCGGAAGTGATCCGCCAGGCCCTGGAGATGGCCAGCGGCAATCGCAGTCGCGCCGCCCGCCTGCTCGGCATCAGCCGTGACACCCTGCTCTATCGCCTGCGCAAACATGCCTTGGGCTAGTGCACCGCCCGTTACATAAGCAATAACACTATTTATATAAAAATCAATACTCTGTGCTTCGCATTATTCATGGTCACTTGGCGGGTGCTGCACTAGTTTAGCCGCGCCAAGGTTTTCATGAGATTCTTCACTGGCGGAGTAAGGATGTCACGGAGTGGCGGATGAAGGGGTTCCGTATCTTGATCGGAAGATCATGCTCGGTTTGAGCAAGGTATCGTTTATCGTCAGGACGGTAAGATCGAACTGCATCAACGGCAAGCTCAGGATGCCTCTTTGCGAAAGGGAGAGCGGGTCTGGTGGCCCTTGGGGTCGCGATGGAGGCGCCGGTTGAAGAGCTGTTCATGGATCGCCGAGCCGCGCTCGGCCTGACGCGGCCAGGGAGAGGATCAGCTCTTCCATCAGCGGCGATTGTCCTACATGGGGTTCCACCTCTACCTCTACCCCCGCCAGTTCTTCCGCCATCTTTTCGATGATCGCCGGTATGTCGTTGACGACGTGGGTGCCGGCGGCGAGGAAGTAGGGGACGAGGGTGATCTTTTTCGCGCCGTTGGTGAGGCAGTGGCGCAGGCCCTCTTCGATGGTGGGTGAGGCGAGTTCCAGAAAGGCGGTGGCGTAGAGGCCGAAACGGTGACCGCCGCTGGCGGCGATGCGTTGGGTGAGGGCTTCCACCTCCTGGTTGGAGGCTTGGCGGCGGCTGCCGTGGGCGACGAGTAGCAGTGCGTGCATGGGTGGCTCCTTGATTACTGGCTGGGTTTGCGGGCGGCGTTGCTTCAGACGTGTTTCTCCCTGATCTCCGTGGTTCAAGTTCTCGCGCAGCACCATCATGACGCGCGGAGGGCGCCTTTTACATGGGCGCTGTAGCGTTCCAGGGCAAGGCGGCGGCTCTCCTTGAGGTCGACGATGGGGGAGGGGAGGTGGTCGCGGCCCAGCCAGCGCTGGATGTACTCCCCCTTGGGGTCGAACTTTTGCGCCTGGGTCTCCGGGTTGAAGATGCGAAAGTAGGGGGCGGCGTCGACGCCGCAGCCGGCGATCCACTGCCAGCCGAGGGAGTTGTTGGCCAGATCCGCGTCGACCAGGGTGTCCCAGAACCAGCGCGCCCCCGCGAGCCAGTGGATGCCCAGGTTCTTGGTCAGCAGCGAGCCGACGATCATGCGCACCCGGTTGTGCATCCAGCCCGTCCGCCACAATTCGCGCATGCCGGCGTCCACCAGCGGGATGCCGGTCTCCCCCCGTTGCCATTTTGCCAGGCCTTCAGGGTCTTCTTGCCACATGCCTTCGTTGAAACGGCTGTCGAGAGCGTTTCGATCGCTGGCGGGAAAATGGTGGAGGATGTGGCGCGCGAATTCGCGCCATCCCAGTTCCGACAGGAACCGCTCTCCGCCGGCCGATTTTTCGGGGCGGGCCTGGGTCAGGTCGAGCGCCGCGGCGACCACCCGGCGGATGTCGATCTCGCCGAAGTGGAGGTGAGGGGAGAGGATGCTGGTACCGGCCACGCCGGGAATCTCCCGAGCCTCGGGGTAGCCTTGCAGGCGTTCGCCGAGAAAGCCCTCCAGGCGGCGCCAGGCGGCGGCCTCGCCGGGGGTGTGGTGGGCGGCGAGTTTGGCGTGCCAGGGGTGGGGGTCGAGCAGGTTCAGATCCTGGACTTGCGTCCTCACCCCAACCCCGTTCCCGTGGGGAGAGAGGCGTTCGCGAGGGACGCGATTTAGCGTCGATGTCGCCTCGATTAATCGTTTGCGCGCCTCCCGCCAGAAGGGGGTGAAGACCCGGTAGGGGGCGTGCTGGCGGTTGAGCAGGCCGCCGGGCGGGAACAGCAGGCCGTCGTCGAAGGTGCGGGTCTCGATGCCGTTGGCGTGCAAAGCGCTGGCGACTCGCTGATCGCGGGCGACGAGATGGGGTTCGTAGCGGCGGTTCCAGGTGACCCGGCGGATGGCGTGGTCGTGGCATAGACGAATCAGCGCCGCGGCGCTCTCGTCGGCGACGCATATCAGGGAGTGGCCCTGGGCCGCCAGCCCCTCGCCGAGGGCGGCGAGGCTGTGGTGCAGCCACCAGTTGCTGGCGCCGCCCGGCATCCAGGGCGCCTCTTCCCGTGGTGCGTGGAGATAGACGAAGAGGGCGGGGGCGGCCTGTTCGGCGATCCATTCCAGGGCCGGGTTGTCGGCGAGGCGCAGGTCGCGACGAAACCAGTGCAGGACGGCGGCGGGGTCAACGGGGGGCATGGGCGGGCAGCATTCCTTCAAGGATGGTAAGGGCGTGGGCGCGGACTTCGCCGAGGGGGTGGGCGCCGCACGCCTGGATGGCGGCCTGCTGGATGACCGCGCCGTGACCCCCTACCCATATCGGCGCCTCGGCGCGCGCGGCCAGTGCCGAGAGCTTGTTCTCATTCAGCGGGGCCTGGGTGAGGGATAGCAGTATGCCTTCCGCGCCGCTGCGTTCGGCGGCGGTGACGAGTTGTTCATAGGGTGCATCGGCGCCAAGGTAGAGGATGCGGTAGCCGTGCCCCATGGCGGCGAGGCAGAACAGCAGCAGGCCCAGTTCGTGGTGCTCCCCCTCCGGGCAGGCGGCGACGAGTTGGCGTCCCCGCGGGCGGCCGGATTCGTGGTGCAGGCGCGCGCCCAGCTTGTTGCGCAGCCAAGCGCTGAAGAAGTGCTCTTCGGCGATGCCGCTCTCGCGGTTGTGCCAGCGCTCCCCCAGGGCGCGCAGGGTGGGTTCGATGAGGCGTTCGCTGACCAGGTCCATGGGGTAAAGGGATAGGGCCTCGTTGTAGATGGCGTCCACCCGCGCCGGACTGAAGTCGCTCACCGCGCGCAACAGGCGGCGCTCCCAGGTCGTCCAGTGTTCGCCGTCGGGGGATTTTACATGGCTCTCCGCCTCGCCTTCCCGTACCATCTTCGCCGCCTCGCGAATGGGGTGGTTGGCATCCAGCAGGCGCAGCACCAGGCGCACGGTCTCCAGGTCCTGGCGGGTGTAGAGCCGGTGGCCGGATGCGGTGCGTTTCGGTTTGAGCAGGCCGTAGCGCCTTTCCCAGGCGCGCAGCGTAGTGGCGGGCACGCCGCTCAGTTCGGATATGACCCGGATGGGGAACTCGTCCACGTCTGTGTCCTCGCGTTAGGGGGGGGCAATGTGCAAAAAAATATTTGCATATTTTGGCTTGGATGTCTAATAATTTGTCCGCAAATACAACATAACCGTTACGCGTGATTGGATAACTATCCGCGAGCAAGGAGTTCACATGAGCAAGCTTCCCAGAATCGGCGTCAGCTCCTGCCTGCTTGGCGACGAGGTGCGCTTCGACGGCGGTCACAAGCGGGACCCCTTCATCACCGATGTGGTGGCCAGGTACTTCGAGCTGGTGGCGGTCTGTCCGGAGATGGCGATCGGTCTGGGCGTACCCCGTCCCACCATCCAGCTGCGTCTGAAGGGCGACGAGACCCGGCTGGTGCCGGGCAAGGATCCCGATTCCATGGATCTCACCGATTCGATGCGGGAGTTCGCCGCCAAGGTGGCGGAGCGGGAGGAGGCCCTGTGCGGCTATATCGTCAAGAAGGGCTCCCCCAGCTGCGGCATGGAGCGGGTGCCGGTGGTGATCAACGACCAGGGCTATCGCTCGCGAGACGGGGTCGGCATCTACACCGGCGAGCTGCGCGCACGGCGTCCGTTGTTGCCGATCGAGGAAGAGGGGCGGCTGCATGATCCGGGATTGCGGGAGAACTTCTTTGAACGGGCCTGCGCCCTGCAACGCTGGCGGGAACTGCCGGATCCCGAGCGCAACGTGCAGGGGTTCATCGATTTTCATGCCCGCCACAAGCTGATGCTGATGGCCCGCGGCGCCCACTTCTATCAGGAGCTGGGGCGGGTGGTGGCCGGGGTGCGGGCGGCGGACCTGATTGAGCGACGGGAAAGCTACATCCACCGCTTCATGGAGGTGATGACGATCCGCGCCAATAAGGCGCGCAACGTCAACGTCCTCCAGCATGTGATGGGCTTCTTTAAGGAGGTGCTGTCGCCGGAGGACAAGCAGGAGCTGCTCGATCTGTTCGAGGCCTATCGCGCCAAGCGCGTGCCATTGGGCACCCCCCTGACCCTGTTGCGCCACCACCTGCGCCATCACCCTAACGATTGGCTGGCGAGGCAGTTCTTTCTGGAACCCTACCCGATAGAACTCTCGCCCTACACGATTCACTAGACCCTTGGGAGGAACGTGAAATGACCACTGACATCCATGATGACAAGATCCGCGACCACAGCCTCGCCCATCTGGCCTTCTCCGCCAACTGGCGGAGCGAGATCGGCAGCCACGAGGAGTGGCTGCATGTGGAGAAATTCAACGTCTGGCGGGATATCGACCTGCTGCCCTCTGGTTTGCGGCAGGATCTCATCGGCTGCGGCGTCGGCGATGCGCCGGAGGCGGCGGTGGTCTCGGGTGACCTGATCGCACCTCGCCGCGACGGCGAGGTGCGCGATCTCAAGCGCTCCGCCTTCGTCGGCAGAAGCGTCAACGGCCAGCCTCTGGCCCCCCATGCGGGACGCTTCTACCCGAAGGGCATGATCGAGGGGGTGGACGGCATCTACTCCGAGAACATGGAGCCGATGCGCATCCTGCGCAGCGATGAGGACGGCATTCGCATCGACCTCAATCACCCCATGGCGGGGCGGGACCTGCGCATCGGCGTCGAGGTGCTGGAGGTCCACCCCGCCCCGGATGAGCACGGCGGACGCTGCAACGAGGCGATGGCCGACCTGCTCCACGGCCCCGGGATGCAGGTGCGCATACGGCCGGACCGGGCCACCGATTTTCTGGTCAACGGCGCTTTATCGCGACCGGACAACGACAGCGATACGCTGTTCTACTCCATCCCGCGCATGGTGCAGCACCTCGACGCCCGCTGCCTGATCGAGGTGCAGCGCCTCTATCGGCGGCTGCTGGCCGGTCGCGATCGGGTGCTCGACCTGATGGCGAGCTGGGACTGCCACCTGCCGGATGAGCTCCCCTTCCAGCGCGTCGTCGGGTTGGGCATGAATCGGGATGAGCTGGAGGCCAACGGGCGACTCAATGCCTATGAGGTGCATGACCTCAACCGCCGCCCCATACTGCCGTTCGACGACGCCAGCTTCGATGCGGTGGTGTGCAGCGTCTCGGTGGAGTACCTCACCGATCCCCTGGCCATCTTCCGGGAGGTCAGCCGCGTCCTCGCCCCCGGCGGCATCTTCGTGGTCACCTTCTCCAACCGCTGGTTCCCCGGCAAGGCGATCAACCTGTGGGTCGACTTGCACGAATTCGAGCGGCTGGGACTGGTCAGCGAGTACTTCTTGCAGGCCGGTGGCTTCGAAGACCTGCACACCCTCTCCCAACGCGGCCTGCCAAGGCCCCTTGGCGATCCCCACTACGGCAAATCCCCTTTCGCCGACCCGCTCTACGCGGTGTGGGCGAGCAAGGCGGGGTAGTTTTACCATCCTCGTCACGCCGCTTCCGTGGGGTGACGCATCCGAGGGCGTTCCCGCGTCCCGTCTCACTCGGCGCGGGAGCGCCCGCGGAGGGGTAACACCGCGGGAGCGGTGTTACCAGCCTTAACCCCTAACGCCTATCTCCGAACTCCTGGCAGCTACTTTCTAACTTCCCCTTTCACACTTCCCAATCCCTCCGCGTCAAAAATTTCACGAAAGTCCCTTGATCTCTCCCCGCGCCGTCTGTAGAATGCCCGGTCTTTATTTCGAACCGAACTATTCATACTTCTCCCCCGGAGCAGTTCAGATGACGACTGTAAGCGCAAAACCCGCGGAAGTACGCCGCGAGTGGTATGTGGTAGACGCCGCCGACAAGACCCTTGGCCGTCTTTCCACCGAAATCGCCCGCCGCCTTCGCGGCAAGCACAAGCCGGAGTATACTCCGCACGTCGATACCGGCGACTATATCGTGGTGATCAACGCGGAGAAGGTCCGTGTCACCGGCAACAAGATGAAGGACAAGATGTACCATCATCACACCGGTTACATCGGCAACCTCAAGTCGATCAGCCTGGAAAAGCTGCTGGCCAAGGCCCCCGAGCAGGTCATCGAGACCGCCGTCAAGGGGATGCTGCCGAAGGGGCCGCTGGGTCGCGCCATGTATCGCAAGCTGAAGGTCTACGCCGGCAGCGAGCACAAGCACGAGGCGCAGCAGCCGAAGGCGCTCGAGATCTGAATCTCGGCAACTCTGAATCGCCACCCGAAACTGATGGGAAATTAATCGATGGCTGAAAGCAAGAATTACGCAACCGGTCGCCGCAAGAGCTCTTCCGCGCGGGTCTTCGTGACCCCCGGCAGCGGTCAGATCACGATCAACAAGCGTCCGCTGGACAAGTTCTTCGGTCGTGAAACCGCACGCATGATCGTTCGGCAGGCCCTCGACGTGGTCGAGATGAGCGACAAGATGGACGTCACCGCCACGGTCTCCGGCGGCGGTACCAGCGGCCAGGCCGGCGCCATTCGCCATGGCATCGCCCGCGCCCTGACCGAGTACAACGAAGAGCTGCGTTCGCCGCTGCGCCGCGCCGGCTTCCTGACCCGCGACGCCCGTGCGGTGGAGCGCAAGAAGATCGGTCTGCACAAGGCGCGCAAGCGTCCGCAGTACAGCAAGCGCTGATCGGTACCGTCGCCTCGTTCGGGGCGATACACCGACGGGCTGCGCCCGAGTTTGTTGGGGACTCGTCTAATGGTAGGACACCGGACTCTGACTCCGTATGTAGAGGTTCGAATCCTCTGTCCCCAGCCAATACCGAAGCCCGCCATGGCGGGCTTCTTTTGTTGCTGAGCGTGGGATAGGGTTTGCCATTTACCGTGGCGACCTGTAGAATTCCCGCTTTTTCCGCCGCTATGCGGTAGAAGTGCCCGTTGAAATAACGACCCGTATGTAAACGAATTGTGAGGTATCCATGCCTGCCGTAAAAGTGAGAGAAAACGAACCCTTCGAAGTCGCCATGCGCCGTTTCAAGCGCTCCTGCGAAAAGGCCGGCGTGCTGGCCGAGGTGCGTCGCCGCGAGTTCTATGAAAAGCCCACCTCCGAGCGCAAGCGCAAGGCCGCCGCGGCGGTGAAGCGTCACCAGAAGAAGGTCTCTCGCGAATCCCGTCGCTGGGAACGTCAGTACTGATTCAGGGTTGTCTCCGCAGATGCTGAAAAAGCAAATACAGGATGAGATGAAGGCCGCCATGAAGGGCGGCGCCAAGGATCGCCTTGGCGTCATCCGGCTGATCATGGCCGCCGTCAAACAGCGCGAGGTGGACGAGCGCATCGAGCTGAATGACGACCAGATCCTTGCGGTGCTGGATAAAATGGTCAAGCAGCGCCGTGACTCCATCCGTCAATACGAGGACGCGGGCCGTCAGGATCTGGCGGACAAGGAGCAGTACGAGATTACTGTGCTCCAGGAGTTCCTGCCGGAGGCCATGAGCGAGGCCGAGATCGAGCAAGCGGTGGCCCAGGCGATCGCCGACAGCGGCGCCGCCTCGATGCAGGACATGGGCAAGGTCATGGGCAAGCTCAAGCCCATGCTGCAAGGCCGCGCGGACATGGGCGCGGTGAGCGGCATGGTCAAGAAGGCGCTGGCCGGCTGACGCGAGCCTGATTCCGGCAAGCGTCCGCCTGGCTGGTCCCCAAAGGGTCGAGGTTGCATGGGCGGACGCATCCCCTCTCAATTCATCGATGAGCTGCTGCGGCGGGTCGATATCGTCGACCTGATCGAGTCGCGAATGACGCTCAAGAAGACCGGCGTCAACTATCAGGCGCTGTGTCCATTTCACAGCGAAAAGACCCCCTCCTTCAACGTCAACCCCGAAAAGCAGTTCTACCACTGCTTCGGCTGCGGCGCCTCCGGCACCGCCATCGGCTTCCTCATGGAACACGATAACATGGGCTTCGTCGAGGCGGTGGAGGAGCTGGCCCAGCGCGCCGGTCTGGAAGTCCCCCGCGAGGCGGGGTATCGCGAGGGGCCGGATCACGGCGATCTCTATGATCTACTGGAAAAGGCCTCTTCGACCTACCAGGGCTGGCTGCGCAATCATCCCGAGCGGGAGCGAGCGGTCGCCTATCTCAAGCAGCGCGGCCTGAGCGGCGCGATCGCCGCCGAGTACCAGCTGGGCTACGCCCCTCCCGGTTGGGACAATATCAAGAAAACCCTCGCCGGAACCGACACCAAACTCGCCGATAAGCTCGTCCTCTGCGGGCTGCTCACCACCAAGGAGGGGGGGCACAGCTACGACCGCTTTCGCGATCGCATCATCTTCCCCATTCGCGACGCCCGCGGCCGCACCATCGGCTTCGGCGGTCGGGTGATGGGCGATGACAAGCCCAAATACCTCAATTCGCCGGAGACCCCGGTATTCCACAAGGGGCGGGAGCTCTACGGCCTCTATGAGGCGCGCAAGGCGCAACGCAAGTTGACCAGCATCCTGGTGGTGGAGGGCTACATGGATGTCATCGCCCTCGCCCAGTTCGGCGTGCGCCACGCCGTCGCCACACTTGGGACCGCCACCTCCCCGGATCATCTGGAAAAGCTGTTTCGTGTGGTTTCCGAGGTAGTCTTTTGTTTCGACGGCGATCAGGCGGGCAGGGACGCCGCCTGGAAGGCCCTCAATACCGCCCTGCCGCTGATGCGGGACGGGCGGGAGGTGCGCTTTCTCTTCCTGCCCGAAGGCGAAGATCCCGACTCCCTGATTCGCGCCGAAGGCAAGGAGGGGCTGGAACGACGCATCGGCGAGGCGCTGCCCCTATCGGAGTATCTGTTTCGGCGTTTGCAGGAGGGGGTGGACCCGGCCAGCCTCGAAGGACGTTCAAAAATCGCCCAGCAGGCCGAACCCCTGATCGGGAGCATCCCCCAGAGCGTCTATCGGGATCTGTTGCGCCAGCGGCTCAACCAGCTGGTGGGGGTAGAGGTGGCCGTGGCTTCGCCCCAGCCTCAGCCCGGTCCTGTACAGCGTCCCAGGCGAAGCTTCCGGCCGAAAAGGCGGGGAGGGGATCTCACCATCTCTTTGCAGCGTCAGGCCATCACGATACTGGTGCAGTGCCCGGCGGTGGTGGCCGCTTGTGAGGAGGGCGGGGGGCTCTCCCAGCGCTGGCGCATGCTGGAGGAGCCCGGAATACCGTTGCTGGCGGAGCTCTATGACCGGGTGCGGGGCGATCCCGGCCTCACCACCGCCGCGCTGCTGGAGCATTGGCGGGAGCGTTCCGAGTACAACGCCTTACGCAAGCTGGCGGGGTCCGAACTGGCGATGGCCAATGACCCGGACGCCCTCGCCGCCGAGTTTATCGGCGCCCTCAAGCAGATGGAGGGGCGATACGACAAGCTGGAGAAGGATCTCAAACTTGAGGAGCAGCTCCGCCTCGCCCTGGAGAGACAGCGTTCCGGGTAACGCCAGGAGGCCGCTGAAGGGTGCTAGCGCAGCACCCGCCAAGTGACCATGAATGATGCGTGGCATAGGGTATTGATTTTTATATAAATAGTGTTATTGCTTATTTGGCGGGTGCTGCGCTAGTGCTCAGCTCGGCGATCCAAGGCGGCGCGCACCTCAGTGGCCCTTGGAGCCGCTAAGGTCCCAGCAGAAGGTGGCGTCCAGCTCCGCCAGCACTGAAACCAGCCCGGACTCTCCCTCTTCCACCATCGCCGCCAGCGGTGAACGACCGAGGCGACGATGACGTTGGCGCAGCCAGCGCCCACCCATCTGGGGATTCGCTGGGTAGGTGGTGCGCAGCGCCCCCGCGATGCGCAAGATGTAGTCGGCGCGGCGGTCGATGTCGTCATCCGCGGGAAACGCCTCGTGACTGCGGTACTTCTGGAACTGGCGCACCCGGGTCCCATCGGGAAGGCCAAGGATACGCCGCATCTCCTCCGCTTGCAGGCTCCAGGAGTCGAGAATGTGCATGGTCGCCCTGGTCAGGGTCAGGCGGGCATCCGCCGGCATGGTTTCGGTCATTGTGCTATCCCCGTTCGCTTTCTAATAACTTAGTATAATAGTCGGGCATTGCCGCGATTTCAAGTAAGGGGGATAAACCCCGTGTTACGAGCGAGTATGCGGGGCAGCCCACGGCAGTAGGATTGTCGCACCCGACCGCGGAGCGCGCGGCTAGACGCGCCAATGCCCACCCCCAACTCCAGAAGAAATATATTGCTCAGCGAACGACCTGATAGTCAAAGATTCGCACCTGTTCCACCAGCGGGCGCAGGACCTCGGCCTGGGCCGCCTTGTGTTGAGGGTGGGCCAGGTATTCGGCCAGCGCCTCACGGTCCTCCAATACGATCAAGATGGCGAGGTCATAGGTGCTGTCGACAATGGGGCGATCGCTGGCGATGGCCTCGCCGACCTTGACCGACACTACCCCGGGGATCTCCGCGAAGCGGCGTGAAGTTTGGGTCAATAGGGCCTTCGCCGGCTCATCTCCCGGCGTCTTCAGCCACACTAGCACCAGATGATGGACATTTGTCGCGTCGTCACGTTGAAGCGTGGCGCAGCCTGATAGTGGTAAGGCCAGGGCTAGAGCCGCTAAAACGGATAGAGAGTATAACCTTGAGAAGTGCATTTTAATATTGCTTTTGTTAGTCAAACATTGTTGCTGGAGAGTTGTTGTCTGTTTCGAAAGGCTACAGCGACCAGTGATACGAGGAGTATTGCCCAACCAGGTGCAGTCATCGTCGGGACGCTCGCTGGCTTCGCGTGGCGATTTTCAAAAACTGTAAAAGCCTGGGAGTCGTGGAGGGGGTATGGTGGGTTGATGCTTATCGCGTCACCTGTGAAACCTATGTGTAGTTCTATCGTGTAGTTGCCAGTCTCCAATGGTTCCGTGGTGATTACGCTGTAATACTGCCAGAACTCTTCCTGCTCAATGTATGGTGGAATGTTGACCGGACATGGAGAGGGAAAGCTGCCGATTACAAGTTGTATATCAATGATGTTGGCATTGACCGTTGTTCTTCGCCATGCGGGGGCTTGATTACAGCGAAGTGTTCCCATAAGGGCGATGGATAGGCTCTGATCGTTGTTTTGGGTTATTGTCAAAATCTCGGGCAATTGAGTTTCCGCATAGCTTTGTCCAGAAAGTATCCAGAAAGTAAAACCCAAGATAAAGCTTGTGTTCCATGCTGGCTTCATCGTTGTATACAATATCGTGTGGGCAAGAGGTGCTCCGAAAAATGTCGTTTCGATGCGACGAAAAGCGGCATAACCCAGTGATCCTACAATTGGAGATCGCCGCCGCCGATAGGCGGGGGCGCGCTCCAGCCGGGCCGCAGGCTGGGGTCTTGCAGGGTGACGACGGTCACCAGCACGCCGTCGCGCCGGTAGACCGCGGCCTCCAGCTGACGCATGGCGCGCCCGCTCCCTTGGCCATGGGAGACCGCCTCCCCCCAGCTCAGCTGTTCGATGGCGAAGCCCTCGGAATACTGATTGGCGGGCGCTGTCCACTGTTCGGCGGGTGGTCCGAAGTTGTCCACAAGGCGCTGGATCAAGGGGTGGGTGTCGCTGCCGCGTATCACCTGGATCAGTTCGATGTGGTAGAGGCGGGTGTCGCGCTGGTCGGTGAAACGGGTGCTGAGGCATTTCCAGCCGGCCTCCGGGGCCGGGGCGGGCATCCGCCAGTCATAGCCTGTTGGGCAGCCGCCGGCGTCGAGGGTCATGGTTCCGCTGACGATGTCGTAGTCCGGGGTTTCGCCGAAGCGATCGGCGATGATCTCGCGAGTCGTGTTGACGGTTAGCCCGGGCCTGAGGTCGACCAGTTCGAAACCGTTTCCGCCGTCGTCGGCGGGTGTCGCGGCGGGATAACCCGGTTCAGGGCGTGGGGCCAGGTTTTCGCCTGCCTCGGCCTGGTCGTTGATGGACTGGCTGGCGATGATTCGCCAGTCGTTGGCCGGACTGGCGGCGGCGCGGTAGACGGGGTCGCGCAGCCCCTTCAATCGACCCTCGACCCGTATCTCTGCGAGGCGGTCGCATTCGAAGGCCAAGGCGGCGCCGGCGGCATCGATGATCCCTTGCATTTGCCTGGTGTGGGCGGTGAAGAGGTCGGGGTCGTCGGCGTCGACGGCAAGGTCGACCGGATCGCCGCACTGATGGACGCCTTGCAGGGTGACATGGGTCTCGCCATCCTCCAGCAGCAGGCGATCGGCGCTCGCCGCCGCGCTGCAACAGATCAGCGCCAGCGCGGTCAGGGTTTGCTTGCGTGCCATCCTCATACCTCCACCCAGCTGCCGTCGGCCTGCTTGCAGGCCTTGAACTGGTGGCGATTGCTGCCCTGGTCCGGGACCATCACCTCCTGGGTGATGATGCGGCACTGATTTTCGCGCACCGCGTAGATCCGCGGCTGTTCGCCGCTCAGTCGGCTGTCGCGAATGGCGTTGTCCGCCTGCAAGCGGGCGTCGGGTTCGGAGAGCAGCGGGGCGTAGATGAAGCCGCTCCCCTGTCCCTTTTCGGCGATCATGTACCAGTCATCGCCCACCACTTTACCCAGCACCGGGACCCTTTCGCCGTGGGCGATGGTGTGGAGGATGGCGTAGTCGGTACCCGGTCCGCCGCGCACATTGACATTGGCGTTGGTGGTCTTGAAGCGGTTGATCAATTCCAGGGGCGGGGCCTGGTCGAGTCGCCCTTCATCGCGGGGCCTGGCGTAGCCGCGCTCGTCGTCCTGGACCGAGACCTTGGTGTAGACGCCGGTCTCCGGGTTGCGCCAGGTCTGGTCCTGGTCGGTCTCCAGCGCCTTTTCGGTGGTCTCGGCGATGCCGGCCTGGTCCCGGCTGCTGAGGTGGCGGCCGATGTTGCCGCCCGCCCAGTAACCGGCGAGGGTGCCGATGGCGACGGCGGCCAGGCGTCCGCGGCCCTTGCCCACCTGAGAGCCCAGCAGCGCCCCGGCGGCGGCGCCGACGGCCTTGCCGATGTTCTCCGAGGTGAGGCCCTGTTGAAACTGGTCGAACAGGGAGCCCTCGTGTTGCTCGGCATGGGCGCCGGCGGTGGCGAGGGAGAGAGCGAGGCAAAGGGTGAAGGTGGTTGGGTTTGGCATGAGGCGGTCTCCTTGGGCGATGGGGTCAATGGGGGATTGGCGGTCAGGCTCAAAGCATCAATTCGTTGGCGATTTCGTCGTAGAGGATGTCCAGCCCTTGTTTACCGAGTTGGCGCAGCTTCTGGTCGCGATAGCTTTCCAGTTCCCACTCCAGACGGTCAGCGGCATCGTAGTCGTTGTTCCGGTCGGCGTACTGGCGGCGGCGCATCTCTGCCTGCCAGCGGGCATCCTGGGCCTGTTGCCACGCCTGCCTCGCCTCCCGGTCCATCTCCTGCCGCTGCTGGCGACGTTCCCGTTCCATCGCCTCCTGCCACTTGCGGCGCTCCCTTTCGTCTTCCAGCCAGGCCTTGCCGCGTTCGCGTTTCGCCTGCTGTTCGTGGTTGCGGCGTTCACGTTCCATTTCAGCCTGGAACTTGCGCTCCTCCTGCGATCGCTCCTGCTCCCGCTTGCGTTGTTCCTGCTGCCATTTTTGCTGCTCTTTTTCGCTCTCCCGCCACTCCTTGTCAGGCGGGTCCGAGTGGGCGATATTCGGGCCCAGGATGACGGCGCCCAGGAGTGTGGCGAGCAGTGGTGCGACGAAGCGTCGGGGGTGTTTCATGGGCATGGGCCTGTCAGGTTGCGAGCCGGAAAGCTCAGGGCCGCGGAAGGGATAACATGTCCCGGAATTCCCGCGTCCAGGATATTGTTGGAAGGCGCGGGCGGGTTGCATGGCGGGGCGGTGGTCCCTTGTGCAACGTCTCGGGAGGTTTGTTCTTTCCGTGACCCTTTACCATAGCACACTCGCGAGCGGTCCATGCCGGTGGGAGGTGAACCAGTCCACGGAATCCCGGTAAAACCCCGTCGAAACCGCCAGGCGTGAGCCAGTACCTTGATCATCGGGTGGACGAACCGACAGACTTAGGCGTTCGGCGAACAGGTTGCCCGCAAGGATCAGGCCCTGTTCACCTGGATCGACGCCGCCAGCATAGACGGCAAAGCGAAGATCTCGTTCACCATGCCGGAGGAGGCTGGGGAATATGAAATCCGCTTTCTCGATATCGCCGACAAGGCGGTGCTGGCGCGCCGGGTGATTCGGGTGGAGTAGTTCGAAAGCGCGGCGGCAAAGAGGCTTTGGCCCGGCCTTGAGGCCGGCGACGAACGCCGCCGCATTTGCCCATGGCCGCGGCTCGGCGGTTCGGCGGGATCCGCAATGTCGTGTTGTTTTTGCCGACGTTTTGCTTTATAGAGGGAGTTTTACCGCTACATTATCGGGGATCGTGGCGATTTTCGGCGCCCTGTCGCCGCGTGGGATGTGACGCCGATGCTTTCGGACAACGCACGAGAAGATTGATTCTACATGAGAAAAATCAGTTTCCGGATCGGCATCATCCAGATTTTCCTGCTCTTTCTGCTGGTGACCTTCGCCGCCATTTCGGGCAACTACTATTTTCGAACCGCGGATATCGTGCTCTCCATGGGCGATCGGGTGGCGGCGCAGCGCACCCATGCGATCGTCCAGCGGACGCGCGCGTTCCTCGATGGTCCGGTGGTCTATACCGCCAATCTCAGCAAGCGGCTGCAACGGGAGCGTCACGGGGTCGATATCGTTGACTCCCATCGCGATCTATGGGAGTTGATGTGGGAGCCGCTCACCATGACCACCCAGTTGCAAAGCTATTTCGTCGCCGACCGCCAGGGTAGCCTGGTGGAGGTGCGCAGGGACGCCAGGTACTCGACCCGCATCATCGATCGTAGCGCCAACGCCGAGTCGCCGCCGGTGGATTACAAGCTCTATCGCGACGGTGACTACAAGGGGCTCTCGGAGGAGCGTAGCGAGGCGACCTATGATCCCCGCCAACGTCCCTGGTTCAGCAAACCGGGGAGCGATGCCCAGGCCAGCTGGACGCCGATCTTCCTCTCCAAATCGACCCGCAACCCGATCCTGGTGGTATCCTACCCGATGCTCTCGGATCAGGGGGAGGTCAAGGGGAGCTGCGGCATCTCCTTGCCCCTCTACTACATCTCCGATTTTCTCGCCCACAACCCCCTGACCCTGGAGAGTCGCGCCTTCATTACCCGCGCGGATGGGGATCTGCTGGCCTTTTTCGACAAGAATCAGTTGATGATCAATGAAGAGCCGCTGGGCTTGCGGCTGCGCAAACTGGACGAGGTGGACGACCCGGTGGTGCAGCCGATGCATGCCGGGATCCTCGAAAACATCGGTCAGTCGGGGGAGGCCCCGCTGACCCTGGCGGAGGGGGCGGGCGGACACTATCGCCTCTTTGTGAGATCGCTGGAGGGCAGCGGTCTGGCTCGCTATGGCTGGAAGCTGCTGGTGTTGACCCCGCAGGCGGAGGCGGCGGAGGCGCGAGGCAGGATCGACGCCTATCTGGAGAGGGTGATGCGCTTTTTCCGCCAGCCAGAGGACCTGGCCATGAACATGGCGCATCTCTATCCCCGCGATGCCCAGCCGATCGATGTGGCCCGGGGATACCAGCAGCGCTGGCGGGAGATGTGGGACGGAATGCGCGAGACGCCGCAGATTCAGAGCGTGATGCTGGCGGATCTCGCCGGCGGTTACTTGCAGGCGAGGCGCGAACCCTATCTGGCCACACGCCTGATCGACCGTTCCACGCAGGCGGCGCCCCCCGTTTACGATCTGCGTATCTACCGGGACGAAGATTATGCCATCTATACCCGCAAGCGGGATGAAACCGCTTTCGACCCCCGCGACCGGTCCTGGTATCGCGAGACGACGACCGAGGAGCGCATCCACTGGCAGCATATCCATGTCTCTTCAACCGCGCGCACGGCGGTCATTACCGCCACCTACCCGCTCTCGGATCCTAGCTTCAGGCGGATTCTGCGCGGGGTTACCGGGGTCTCCATTCCCCTGCACAGCATCTCCGACTTCGTCGCCGAGGAGCAGCCCGGCGCGCACGGCATGCTCTTCATCTTTGATGACGACTCCAACATCATCGCCTACCCGGACAAGTCCCAGTTGATGATCGGCGACGACAGCGTCGGCGAAGAGCTGAGGTTGCGGCATATCAGCGAAATCGAAGATCCGGTCCCCCGCGCCTTTCACCAGAACTATCAGGCGAATGAAGGGGCGGGGCGCTTTCGCTTCGAGATCGATGGTCAGCGTCACATCGCCATCGTCAAGGACTTTCCCGCCGGACAGGGGCAGTGGGACTGGAAGGTGGCGACCATCATCGCCGAGCGCGACCTGCTCGGCAACGTGGATGCGATGCTGTTGCGCAGCTTGTGGATCGCGTTGGCGATCCTTCTGATCGCGCTGGCGGTGCTGTATTTCATCACCAGCTTCATCAGCAACCCCATCAATCGGCTCGCCGACGAGGCGGACAAGCTGCGGGACTTTCGCCTCGACTCCATCCGCGGCGTCGAGTCCCGCTACAAGGAGATCGACCACCTGAGTCGCGCCCTGCTGAGGGCGCGGGATGGCCTGCTCTCGTTTCGCAAGTATGTGCCCGAACAGTTGGTGCGGCAGCTGATTCGCACCAATCAGTCGGCGGAGCTTGGCGGCAAGAATATGCGCCTGACCGTCTTTTTCTCGGATATACAAGGTTTTACTACCCTGGCGGAGGGGATGCCCGCGCAGGATTTGCTGTTGCACCTGTCGGAATACTTTGACGAGATGACCAGCATCATCACCAAGGAGGGCGGAACCATCGACAAGTACATCGGCGACTCGATCATGGCCTTCTGGGGCGCACCGGTGGAGCAGCAGGATGCGCCCCATGGCGCCTGCCGCGCCGCCTTGCGCTGCCAACGGCGGCTTGATGAGTTGAACACACGCTGGCTGATCGAGGGCAAGCCCGAGCTGCACACCCGCATCGGCATTCACACCGGCTCTGTGGTGGTCGGCAACGTGGGGGCGTCGCAGCGTTTCAACTATACGGTGGTCGGCGACAACGTCAATCTGGCGTCACGGCTCGAGGGGGTGAATAGCCTGTTTGGTACCCGTGTCATCATCAGTGAGGCCACTCGGAAGGAGGTGGCTGAGGCGTTCGTGGTGCGCCTGCTCGATCGGGTGGCGGTCAAGGGCAAGCGACAAGGGACCTGGATCTACGAACTGGTTTGTTCCAGGGGCGACCCATTGAGTGACGAGCGTCGGTATTTCATCGAAGAGTATGAGAAGGCCCTGGCCAGTCTTGGGGACGATGAAGCGGAGTTGGCGCTGCAGCGGTTCAAGGAGTTGGCGGTGCGATATCTGAAGGACAAATCGATCCAGTACATGATCAAGCGTTGCCGAAGTACCCTGAAGAACAGGGAAGCGGGGGATCTGGATAAAACCTGGATTCTGACGATGAAGTGAGCGGGTATCGACCCACTCCGGCAAGCAGGGGCTACCCGAAGATCTTTTCCCACCACCGTTTGCGGCTGGCGGTCGGGGCCGCGGCCTGTTGCGGATCGCAGGGCGGGATGCGGCTCAAGACCCAGCCGGGCAGCGGCGGGTTGTCGCTGTAGCCGCAGGAGACGCCCAGGTTGTGGGGGTCGTAGATCTTGATGAAGGCGGGCCGCTTCAGGTCATCCGCATAGACGATGCCGCAGTAGTCCTCGTCATGCTCGCGCCGCAGCAGCGCGTCGATCTCGTCGATGAAGTGCAGCAGCTTGTCGCGGGGCGCCGGTTCGCGGGGCGGCTGATGGCCGATGGCGTAGATGAACCATTGGTCGTCGGCGGCCGCTTTCAGGCTCTCCCACAGCGCGTCGAGGTGGTGCCAGCGCAGCGCCGAGGTAAAACTGCCGCGAAAGGCGGCGAGATAGGGGTCTTGCTCAGTGATTGGGTTTTTATTCATGTTTCGCCGGTTCCGGTTGCAACTTCGGCTACGATTTTAGCGATTTTTTCGTTATCCTTCGAATCCGTCTCATCACAATCACGGGAGAAGGGGTAATGACCGCTCGCATACACATCGGCAACGCGCAACAACCGATCTATCTGAATGGCGCCATGGCCAATCGCCACGGCCTGATCGCCGGAGCCACCGGGACCGGCAAGACGGTCACTCTGCAAGCCATGGCCGAGGGCTTCGCCGACCTTGGGGTGCCGGTCTTCATGGCCGATGTGAAGGGGGATCTGTCGGGGATCGCCGCCGCCGGCGGGGAGAGCAAGAAGGCGGCGGCGCGGGTCGCCGAGCTGGGTCTGGAGGGATTCGCCTGGCGCGGCAATCACGTCACCTTCTGGGATATCCTCGGCCGCCAGGGCCATCCGGCGCGCGCCACCATCTCCGACATGGGACCGCTGCTGCTGGCGCGCATGCTGAATCTCAATGATACCCAGGAGGGGGTGCTCAACCTCACCTTTCGGGTCGCCGATGACAAGGGCTGGCTGCTGCTCGATCTCAAGGATCTGCGCGCCATGCTTCAGTATGTCGCCGAGAACGCCAAGGCGTTTCGCACCCTCTACGGCAATGTCTCCGCCGCCAGCGTGGGGGCGATCCAGCGCCGCCTGATTTCGCTGGAGGAGCAGGGCGGCGACAAGCTGTTCGGCGAGCCGGCCCTCAATCTGGATGACCTGATGCAGACCGACGACCAGGGGCGGGGCGTGATCAACCTGCTGGCGGCGGATGAGCTGATGGCCTCGCCCCAACTCTACAGCGCCTTTCTGCTGTGGCTGCTGGCGGAGCTGTTCGAACGTCTGCCCGAGGTGGGGGATCGGGATCGCCCCAAGTTCGTGCTCTTCTTCGACGAGGCCCACCTGTTGTTCGACGACGCCTCCGACGTGCTGCTGGACAAGATCGAGCGGGTGGTGCGGCTGATTCGCTCCAAGGGCGTCGGCGTCTACTTCGTGACCCAGAACCCCCTGGATATCCCCGACTCGGTGCTGGGCCAGCTCGGCAACCGGGTGCAACACGCCCTGCGCGCCTACACCCCCCGCGATCAGAAGGCGGTGAAGGCCGCGGCCCAGACCTTTCGCGCCAACCCCGAGCTGGACACCGTGCGGGAGATCACCGAGCTGGGGGTGGGCATGGCGCTGGTCTCCACCCTGGATGACGAGGGCCGTCCCAGCATGGTGCAGCGTACCATGATCCGCCCGCCCGCCAGCCACCTGGGGCCCTTGAGCGAGGCGGAGCGCAATCAGCGTATCGCATCCTCGCTGGTCGCGGGAGTCTACGAGGAGGCGATCGACCGCGAGTCCGCCTACGAGATCCTGGGCAGACACGCCGAGCAAAAGGAGTCTCCCGCCGTCGCGCCGCCGCCGCCGAAGGCGTCCAGCCGGGGCGGCGGTCGTCGCGGCGATTCGATGGTGGATGCCTTCTTCAAGAGTACCGCCCGTTCGGTGGGCAGTCAGATCGGTCGTCAGATCGTACGCGGCCTGATGGGGTCCCTGTTCGGCGGACGACGGTGAGGCGTGGTGGCGGGCGTCGGCGGCTCGGGCGTCAAACCGCCTGAAAGATCAAGTGTATCCCCACCAGCGTCATCAGGTAGATGAACGCCTCCTTGAGCAGCCGTTCCGTGAACCGCTTGTTGATCTGGGGGCCGATCTGGCCGCCGATGACGGTCCCCAGCGCCCCCCACAGCACGAACTCCCACGGGATCGCCTCGCTGGAAAAGAGGCCGCGCAGCGAGGAGGCGGTGAGGGCGAGCAGGAACATCACCGGGATGATGCTGCCAATGGCCAGGCGCATGTCGATGCCGAGGCGGCTCTTGAGCAGAGGGATGAGCCACTCGCCGATGCCGGTAGAGAGAAAGCCCATGACCCCGCCGAAGAAGGCGGGTACCGGCAGGATCTTGCGCAAACGCCTGGCGTCGTAGTCGCGGGTACGGCGACCCCGGCTATCCTCCTCCTGGGTGGAGACGAACAGCAGCGCCAGGGTCATGGCCATGATGCCCAGCGCGAGCTGGACATATTGCGGCGGCAGGCTGAAGGCGAACAGGCTGCCCAGCACCACTCCGGGCAAGGCGACCAGGAACAGGGTCAGGGAGAGGCGGGGCAGGGTCTGGCCGGCGCGCAGATAGGCGATGCTGCCGCTGGCGAGCCCGGCGACCTGAATCATCAGCGAGACGGTGACGGCGTTGGTGGGCGACAGGCCGTAGCCCAGAATCAGCAGCGGCGTCCACAGGATGCCGCCGCCGATACCGATCGCCATCGCGGCGGTGGCGATGAGCAGGCCGGCGATGGCCAGCGAGAGGATGGTCAAGGGATCCATGCGCGATTGGTGTCTGGGATCAGTTGAACAGCTTGAACGATTCGACGAAGCCGTGGAGGGAATCCAGATTCTCGCGAATCTCGCCCAGCTCCTCGGGGACCGGCTTGCCCTCCCGCTCCAGGCGCTGGCTCAGGGCGTCGAGTTTTTCCAGGATCTCCGCGCCGGTGGCCGAGGTGAAGGCGGCCACCTCCTGAAGGTTGCTGGTGAGGTCGTTGATGGTCTCCCCCACCTGACCGATCTCATCCTTGTGCTCCACCTCCACCACCTGGCTCAGGTCCCCCTCGTTGATCCGTTTCGCCACATCCGCCATGCGCTGCAACGGCTGGGTGATGTTCTTGATGAACATCATCAACACGATCGCCACCACCAGCGTCAATACCCCGAACATGATCACGATCTTGTTGCGCAATTGATCCAGGGCCTCGCCGGGCGCCGCGTCGGCGGCGCAGATCTGGGTCGGCAGATCCGCCCGATCCATCTCGAAATAGAACTCGATCCCGATCATGATCGCAGCCATGGCGATCAGCAGGAAATAATGCATTAGGCGGACTTCTAGGCTTCGGTTCATGGTGATTGGCTGGAGATTGGACGGAGGGGGAGGTTGGCGTTTCTGGGACTCCGTTGGGGGCGGTTCAGTTATACGTAGGGGGAAATCTAGCCATCTTTCATTCTTGAAATCTCGCTGCGAGCGATTTCTTGATACTCGGGTGATGTTTCAAGAAGCAGGAATTCTTGCAGTTTTTCGATCGCCGCCTCAGTGTCGCCGGAGTGTTCAAGCTTTAGCGCTTCGCCAAGGTGTTTGGTGAGTAAACCATCAAATTCGGGTGATGGTGGATCTATGTCGAGATAATCAGGCTTCAACTCTGGCGCATGTTGATACAGCGAATGTTGTAGCTCAAAGATCTTGGCTAGCGCTATCCCTACCTGCTTGATGTTGTCGCGAACTGGTTTGATGTTGGCGTCACGGATTTCGGTAGCGCTTTGATCTAGCAGTCTGACGGCGACCGCAAGTCGCTGGTGTACCAATTCCAAAGCTTGATTGTTCAATGCAGCGCTCACTCGGGTTGGCCGAGCTCAGCTCGGCGATCCAGGTAGGACGGAATCGTTTCTGGCGAAGTCGCCAGTGCTTGAGGCATCCGCCAGACCCGCTCCCCCCTTTGGCAAAGGGGGGCTGGGGGGATTTTTCTTTTCAGGATACGATGCGTTCCAGAGACTGCATTACCTCCCAACGCTCCGCTGAAACTCGCTCCGATAGTGGGCGAGCACGCTGGCGCCGTTGGCGGAGACGTCGAATATCTTCCAGCCGGTCGGACTCTGGTAGAGACGCAGATCGATGCGCGCCGGGTAGCCGCCGGGATTCATCACGGCGATGGGCAGTTTCACTTCGTTGGGGCCGGCGCGGCGGGGGCGCATGACCCGGACCTGCTGGGCGTCGTAGTTGGCGAGTCGGCTGGCCAGGGCGGTCAGGAGCTTGCCCTTGAGGCCGTCGGCGAAGGCGGCGCGGCGGGCGGGGTTCATCTGGTTGTAGTAGCCGCCGGCGA